>JACZRQ010000021.1 GCA_022574655.1 Chloroflexota bacterium | reverse complement strand
CAGTGTTTGGAACTACCTGCATCATCGGCCTGGGCGCCCTGGGGGGCAGTGTCGCCGCCGCTCTGCGCATGTATGCCGAGGACACCCGGATCATCGGGGTTTCGCGCGAGCAGACACTGGCGGAAGCGCGGGCGAAAAAACTGATCCACGAAGGCTATGATTATGCGGATATTCCTGCGGCGGTGTCCGGCGCGGACCTGATTGTGCTGTGTACGCCGGTTGCGGTGATCCTGGAGCAACTTCCGCAGGTGGCCGCTGCTGCGCCGGATCATGCGCTTATTACCGACGTCGGCAGCACCAAACGCCAAATTTTAGAAACAGCCGCCGCAAGTTTAGCCGACCGGCAGGCGGGGTTCCTCGGGGGACACCCGATGGCGGGTTCCGAACAGCGTGGGGTGCAGGTGTCGAACCCGGTGATGTTCCGGGATCGCCCGTGGGTATTGGTGGAAGGGGCGGACAGCGATCCGGCATTAACGGATGCGTTTCAGCAGCTGGTGGAGTCTTTCGGCGCGTGCCCGGTCCGACTCAGCGCGGAGGACCATGACCGGCTGGTCGCCGCCATCAGTCACCTGCCGCAGCTTGTGGCCGTGGGATTGATGGACCTGGCGGGATCACTGGCGGAGGATGCGCCGGCGTTGCGCGCTATCACGGGCCGGGGATTCACGGACATGACCCGGATCGCGGGGAGTCCCTTCGACGTCTGGCGGGACATCTGCGCGACGAACCGGGATAATATCACAGAGCAGATCGATCAATTAATCGCTCTGCTGACAGACATGCGGGATCAAGTCGGGGATGATACGCTGGGCCGGAACTTTCAGCGCGCGGCTGTGGCGAAACAGAATTTTGAGCACTATCGATAAAAGGTACGTATAATGATCAAGGGAATTATAGGAAAAAAACTCGGCATGACTCAGGTCTTTGCCGCAGACGGGACACGGATCCCAATGACGGTTGTCGAAACGGGGCCGTGTACGGTTCTACAGGTGAAGTCCAAGGACTCGGATGGATACGAGGCTGTCCAGGTGGGTTTCGGCTCTCGAAAACGCATCAATAAGCCGCAGAAGGGCCACATGAAGGACTATGGCAAGTTCGAGTATCTTCGGGAGCTGCGGGTCGAGGACATCTCAGAATGGGAAGTCGGCAAGCAGTACGGCTGTGAGATCTTTGAGCCTGGTGACCGAGTAGATGTCTCCGGGATATCGAAGGGTCACGGTTTTGCCGGTGTCGTGAAGCGTCATGGCTTTCACGGTGGGCCAAAGACACACGGACAGTCAGACAAGTGGCGATCGCCTGGCTCGATCGGAGCGGGCACGGACCCCGGCAGGGTTCTGAAAGGTACGCGAATGGCGGGCCATATGGGCGCAAAGCAGGTGACCGTGCAGAATCTGATGGTTGTGAGGTCGGACTCTGCGAAGGGGATTCTGATGCTGCGCGGCGCTGTACCGGGTAACGAAGGGATTTACCTCAAGGTGCGCCGGACGACGAAAACGGGCAAGAAATGAAGCTCCCCGTACTAGACTCGAAGGGCAAGGAGCTTCGAAAGCTCGATGTCGACGACAGTGTGTTTGGGATCGAGCCGAACGGCAGCGTGTTGCACCAAGCGTACGTTACCCATCGCAACAATCAGCGTTGGGGAACTGCGAACACGAAGACCCGAGGAGAGGTGCGCGGCAGTACGGCGAAGATTCGCAAACAAAAGTACACGGGTCGTGCTCGTCAAGGGAGCAACCGCTCGCCGACCCGCGTCGGTGGAGGAGTGATTTTCGGGCCGCACCAGCGCGATTACAGTCAGGCGATGCCGAAGAAGATGAGGCGCTTGGCTATCAGGTCAGCGCTGTCGGGAAAGGTTGCTGACGGCCAGCTCAAGATCATCGA
Organism: Chloroflexota bacterium; assembly: GCA_022574655.1. Lineage (GTDB taxonomy): Bacteria > Chloroflexota > Dehalococcoidia > SM23-28-2 > RBG-16-64-32 > JACZRQ01. Next base: position 29,417 of record JACZRQ010000021.1, on the reverse strand, counting down.
CCAGATGGACATGGACAAGCCGAAGACCGCAGACCTCGAGGCGACACTGAAGGCCGTGGGCATTGAGCGGTCGGCTCTGATCGTGACCGGACAGCCGAACCGCGCGGTCCACATCAGCGCACGGAACCTGGAGCGCACGAAGGTGCTTCCGGCTTCCTATCTGAACGTCGCTGATATGTTGAACCACGGTGGAGTCCTTATGACGGAGGATGCCGTTCGCGTCGCGGAGAGCCTTTGGGCGATCCAGGCCAAGCCGAAAGAAAAGGCAAAGGCTCCGACAAGACGGAAACGCGCCCCGAGTAAGAAGGTCGAAGCGGCGAAGGCGGAGGTCAAGCCGGTCGACGTCGCTGAACCCGAGGCCAAGGTCGAGGCGGAACCTGCTCCTGAAACCAAGAAGCCTGCGCGTCGCCGAACAACGAAGAAGGCAGAAACGAAGGCCGAAGCTTCCGCGGACGAAAAGCCGAAGGCGCGCCGCACCACTCGCAAGAAGAAGGATGCGGGCGACGGGACCGAAGCACCGAAGCCGCGAACCAAGCGAACGAAGAAGACGGAAGAAGGGGAGAGCTAGAGATGCCGAAGGAGCTTCATCCCCTTAGCGTGGTGATTCGGCCGTTGATCACCGAGAAGGCGACCCGTCTCGGCAGCGAAGGCAAGTACATTTTCGAAGTCCAACGCCGCGCGAACAAGAGGCAGATCAAAGAAGCAGTCGAGAAAGGCTTCGATGTCAAAGTTCAGAAAGTCAACGTGATGACGATGAAGGGGAAGCCCCGTCGAATCACGGGCAATAGGACCAAGCGATCACCCGCGTGGAAGAAAGCGATCGTTACGCTTGTCGCCGGTGACAGGATAGAACTGTTCGAGGGCGTCTAGCAGATGGCTATTAAGAAGTACAAACCAACCTCTCCTGGACGGCGCGGCGCCACAGGTTATACGTTTGACGAGATCACGCGAAGTTCGCCGGAGAAGTCGCTGGTCAGGCCGCTAACGAAGACGGGTGGCCGTAATAACCAGGGCCGGATCTCCGTTCGCCATCGCGGTGGCGGGGCCAAGCGCAGGTTTCGTCTAATCGATTTCAAACGGAACAAACTGGACATCCCCGGTAAGGTGGCATCGATTGAGTACGATCCTAACCGCACTGCTCGCATCGCGTTGATTTATTACGTCGACGGGGACAAGCGATACATCATCTGTCCTGTCGGTCTAAAGGTCGGTGATACGGTGATGTCCGGTCCGAATGCTGAAGTGAAGACGGGCAACGCACTTCCTTTGAAAAAGATTCCGGCCGGAACCGCGGTTCACAACATCGAGCTGCACAAGGGCAAGGGCGCTCAATTGGTCCGTGGAGCGGGAGGGTCCGCTCAAGTGATGGTTGGCGATGAGGCCGGCTACGCCCTCGTCCGTTTGCCGTCAGGTGAAATACGTCGTATCTTCGCCGAATGCATGGCCACTGTCGGCCAGGTCGGTAACCCCGAGCACAGCCAGATAAAGCTCGGGCGAGCGGGCCGCAGGCGGTTGATGGGACGACGCCCGAAGGTACGTGGTTCTGTGATGAACCCGCGCGACCACCCGCACGGTGGTGGCGAAGGTAAAGCGCCAATCGGGTTGAAGGGTCCGAAGACGCCCTGGGGTAAGCCGACGCTTGGCTACCGCACACGTCGCCGGAAGGACACCAATAAGTACATCGTGAGACGGAGGTATGACGTTTAACAGTGTCTAGATCAACGAAGAAAGGCCCGTACTCAGACGCTAAGCTGATTGAGAAGGTTCTCAAACTGCAGGCGTCCGGAGAGAAGACTGTCATCCGCACATGGTCGCGCCGCTCGACTATTCTTCCTGAGATGGTCGGGTTGACTATCGGCGTGCATGATGGTCGCCGTCACGTGCCGATCTTCATCACTGAGAACATGGTTGGTCACAAGCTGGGCGAGTTTGCACCTACGCGGACGTTCCGTGGGCACCTGGGCAGGTCTGCCCAGGTAAGCTCGGTGCGGGGGTAGTTGACGGTTGCAGGTTCGGTCGTACGCTAAGCAGGCGCCTATTTCCCCTAAGAAGGCGCGACTGATCGTCTCGGAGGTTCGTGGCAAACGAGTCGATGAGGCGATGGCGATTCTTCGCTTCATGCAGACTCCGCACGCCCGTATAGTTGCCAAGGCGGTGAGGTCGGCGGTGGCCAATGCCGAGAACAACTACAGCCTCGATCCGCGAGGGTTGCGGGTCAAAGAGGCGTTCGTCGGCACTGGGGCAACCACGCGGCGAATGCGTCCGCGGGCGCGAGGCCGCGGAGATATCATCCGGCATCGCCGCAGCAACATAACGATCGTGGTGGAGGACGAGGTTTAAGGATGGGTCATAAAGTACATCCCCACGGTTTTCGCCTTGGCTATATCTACGACTGGAGCAGCAAGTGGTACGCCGATAAGACGTACACTGAGCTGCTCCACGAGGACCTATCGATTCGCCGAGCGATCCGGGGTGAACTTCCGGATGCGGGAATAGCCAAGGTAGAGATAGAGCGCAACGCCAACCAGATTACTGTGACGATTAACACCGCACGGCCGGGTATCGTGATCGGCCGCGGCGGACAGCGCGTCGACGAGTTGCGCGGTATCCTCGAGCGAGTCTCGGGCCGTCGCGTACGGGTGAACATTACAGAGGTTCGCTTGCCGGAGATCGAAGCACCGTTGGTGGCTCGTGCGATCGCCGAACAGATCGAGCGTCGCGTTGCCCACAGGCGTGCCATCAAGCAGGCCGCCATGCGTGCGATGCAGCGTGGAGCGCAGGGCATCCGCATCAGGGTGGCAGGCCGGCTGGGCGGCGCCGATATGTCGCGGCAAGATCAAGAGAGGCAGGGGCGGGTGCCCTTGCATACGATGAAGGCCGACATCGACTACGGTACCTCCGAAGCCGCGACGACTCTCGGAAGGATTGGCGTCAAAGTCTGGATCTACAAGGGTGACATTATCCCCGAACGTGAGGCGCCGCCGATGAGTGCCGCCGACCGAGAACGACAGACAGCGGAACGGGCGTCGAAGCCGGACAAGTCTGCAGGCGAGCGTCGAGAGGCCGTTGTAGAGACTGAGGCTTCAACGACTGAGAAGGGGGAAGTTGTCGTCGAGACCGAGGCTTCAACGACTGAGAAGGCGGAAGTTGTCGTCGAGACCGAGGCTTCGACCACCGAGAAGCCGGAAGTCGTCGTCAAGACCGAGGCTTCAACCTCTGAGAAGGCGGAAGTCGTCGTCGAGCAACCGGGGCCAGAGGCCAAGGCGCCGGAGGTAGAGAAACAGGAACCACCAGCAGAGCATGCAGACAGCGATGCTTCAGCCTAAACGGACCAAGTTTCGGAAGGCCCATCGAGGCCGACGGCGCGGTATAGCTAGCACCGGCAACGCTGTGGCCTTTGGCGAGTACGGTTTGCAGGCGCTGGGCAACTGTTGGATGAGTTCGCGGCAGATCGAGGCTGGCCGTCGCGCGATCACCCGTTACGTTCGCCGTGGCGGGAAGCTCTGGATACGGGTGTTCCCGGACAAGCCGATAACCAAAAAGCCGTTGGAAGTACGGCAAGGAAGCGGTAAGGGCCCCGTCGAAGGTTGGGCCGCCGTCGTTAGGCCCGGCCGGATCATCTACGAGATTGCTGGCGTGAAGGAAGATATCGCGCGCGAGGCGATGCGCCTTGCCGCGCATAAGCTGTCGATTCGCACGCGCTTCGTTGCGCGTCAGGAGATTTAGTCTTGCCTAGGAAGTCAAGAGCGAAAGTAGAAGAGATGAGGAAACTCTCCGACGTCGACCTCGATAAAGAGATCGAGGACACTTACCGGAACTACTTCTCACTCAAGCTGCAAAAGGAGACGTTGCAACTTACCAATCACCGGCAACCTCCCGCAGTGAAGCGGAAGATCGCACGATTGTTGACGATCAAGCGTCAGCGCGAGATCACGCGAGTGGCGCAAGCCGAAGGTCAGGAATCATGACCAGCGGTAAGGGTGAGTTTGGCGGACGCAGAGTCCTTGAGGGCACGGTCGTGAGCGACAAGATGGAAAAGACCGTTCTTGTGACAGTTCGTACCAGTGGTCGCCACCGTTTGTACAAGAAGATCATCCGTCGTGTAAAGCGCTTCATGGCCCACGACGATGAGTTTGACGCGCACATGGGCGACGTCGTTCGTATAGTCGAGGCACCGCCGAAATCCAGGAAGAAACGATGGCGTGTTGTGGAAGTGCTCTTCCGTGCCGACCTTCCGGAGGTTGCGGCCTCGAGCATCGACCTCGATCTAATCGGTGAGGTGAAGAAGGAAGAGGAGGCCCCTGCGGAGCCGGTCGCGGCTGCTGCTCCTGAGGAGGTTGCAGTGTCTCAGCCGGAAGCGCTGACTGATGCGTCATCCTTGGCTGAGGAGGCTACGGCCGAAGTCGAGTTGCCAGAGGAGGCCGAGGCTGCGGAGCCGGTCGAAGCTGCTGCTGAGCAGGATGAGACGGAGACTGCTGAGGCGTCCGAGAAAATCGAAGAGCCTCCGGCGGAGACTGAACCTTCTGCCGAAGCGACAGAGTCAGGTGAAGAGGAGTCCGAAGACAAGTGATCCAGAAAGAAACCAGGCTGAAGGTCGCCGACAACTCCGGCGCGCGGCAGCTCTACTGCATTCAGGTGCTAGGTGGAACGCGTCGCCGGTACGGCAGTGTTGGCGACATCATCGTTGCCTCCGTCAAGCAGGCCCAGCCGATGAGTTCCGTCAAGAAGGGTGAGGTGGTGAAGGCGGTGATCGTCAGGGTGGCGCAGCCCTATCGCCGCAAAGACGGATCGTACATTCGATTCGACGAGAACGCCGCCGTGGTTCTCGACGAGGGTAGAAACCCGCGTGGGACGCGCATCTTTGGGCCAGTTGCCAGAGAATTGCGCGAGCGGAACTTCATGAAGATCGTTTCGCTTGCCCCGGAAGTAGTCTAATGCACAGAATACGACGTGAAGACACCGTTCTGGTGACGAAGGGGAAGGACCGAGGCCGCACCGGTGAGGTTCGCAAGGTGATTCCTAAAAAGAACCGTCTCATTGTCACCGGCGTGAACATGGTCAAGCGGCACATGAAGCCGCGTGGTCAGCAGAACCCCGGCGGCATCATCGATCGCGAGGCGCCGATTCAGTTGAGCAACGTGGCTTTGATCTGCGAGTCTTGTCAGGAGCCGGCGCGAGTAGGATTTCGCATGGCCGGCGAAGGGCGCAAGGTTCGCTTCTGTAAGCGCTGCGATGCTAATCTCGATTAGGTGAGAATGATATGGCTCCGAGACTGAAAGAACGATACAAGGCCGAGATCGTGCCGGCTCTGGTCAAAGAGTTTGACTACGCCAACGTTATGATGGCGCCCGGAGTGGAGAAGGTTGTCGTTAACATTGGTATGGGGGAAGCGGTGTCGAATGCGAAGACACTCGATGCCGCAGCGGGCGATGTCGCCAAAATCACAGGGCAGCATCCGGTGATAACAAAGGCTCGGATGTCCATTAGCAACTTCAAACTGCGCGAGGGAATGCCAATCGGCGTCACGGTCACGCTCAGAGGTAGCCGAATGTGGGAGTTTCTGGACCGCACCCTGAACGCAGCTCTGCCGAGAATCCGAGACTTTCAAGGCCTATCGCCCAACTCATTCGATGGCCGTGGCAACTACAGCTTCGGCTTGAGGGAGCAGGTCATCTTTCCGGAGATTGAGTACGACAAGATCGACCAGATCCGAGGTTTGCAGATCACCATTTGCACCTCGGCAAGAACCGACGAAGAAGGAAAGCGGTTGCTCGAGATGCTCGGCATGCCGTTTGCCAAGACGGGATAGGTTAGTGACTCGAAAGGCGCTTTACGAAAAGACGTTCAACAAGACGGCCAAGTTCAAGGTGCGGCACCGCAATCGCTGTCGCCTATGTGGCCGTCCCAGAGCGTATATTCGCAAGTTTGCATTGTGTCGAATCTGCTTCCGAGGTTTGGCCCTATTGGGGCACCTGCCCGGTGTGAAGAAGTCCAGCTGGTAACTCGATTATGATTACTGATCCGATCGCTGACATGTTGACTCGAATTCGCAACGCGCTCATTACGCGACACGACTTCACGGACGTTCCCGCGTCAAAGCTGAAGATCGCTCTGGCGGAGGTGCTAAAGAAGGAAGGCTACATTCGGGGCTTCGAAGTTAAGACGGATGAGCACCGGAAGAACGTTCGTATCCATCTCGCTTATGCGGATAGTCGCGAGCCCGTGATTGTTGGTTTGCTACGCGTGAGCAAGCCCGGCCTTCGAGTCTACGCGGCGAAGCGGGAGATTCCCCGGGTTTACGGTGGTCTCGGGATAGCCATCCTTTCGACTCCGGAAGGAGTCATGACCGGTAAGGAAGCTCGCAGCCGAGGTGTCGGCGGCGAAGTTCTCTGCCACGTGTGGTAATTCGATATGTCCAGAGTAGGTAAGGCACCGATAGTAGTTCCAAAGGGCGTCCAGATCAAGGTCGATGGCGCACACGTTGTCGTCAAGGGTCCCAAGGGTGAACTAGATTGCGACATCGATGCTGAGATGACCCTGGTGCAGACGGATGGGGAGTTGCGCGTGACGCGTCCTTCGGACCAGCCGCGTCACCGGGCGATCCATGGACTCACTCGTTCTCTGATCTTCAACATGGTGCAGGGGGTGACTGAAGGGTTCTCGAAGACGCTGGAGTTGCAGGGCGTGGGTTATCGCGCCCAGATGCAGGGCAAGGAGCTTTCGCTGGCTCTGGGCTACTCCCATCCAGTCAACGTCTCGCCGCCTGAGGGTGTTGAGTTCGAGGTTGAGGGCACTACCCGGATCATCGTGAAGGGTCTAAGCAAGCAGGCGGTTGGACAGGCGGCAGCAGATGTTCGAAAGCTTCGTCCACCGGAGCCGTACAAAGGCAAGGGTATTCGTTATGAGGGTGAGTACGTACGCCGCAAGTCGGGTAAGGCCGGCAAGGCGATAGGAGCCGTAGCGTAGTCATGAAGAAGACGAAGACGCCCAGAGCGGCGAGGCGGAGGCGGCACATCCGCGTTCGCAAGACCGTGAGCGGCTCTCCGCAGCGGCCGCGTCTCGCCGTCTTCCGGAGCCTCCAGCACATATACGCACAGATCATCGACGATACAGCCGGTCACACGCTTGTGTCGGCAACGGATATGGAATCGAACATCCGATCAGCCGCTGCTGACAAGAAGAAGTCTGACGTGGCGCGGCTCGTCGGCGAGGAGTTAGCCAAGAAGGCAAAGGATAAAGGAATCACCACAGTTGTGCTGGATCGCGGAGGGTTCAAGTACCACGGCCGTGTGAAGGCACTGGCTGAGGGCGCACGCAAGGGCGGGTTGTCCTTCTAGAAGAGAGCGAATAATATGTCTAATCCTGCTAAGTACCTCGCCAAGAAAGAGCGCGTCGATCCAGGCGATCTTGAACTCATCGAGAAGGTCGTCTTCATCAACCGTGTCGCCAAAGTGATGAAGGGCGGACGCCGCTTCCACTTCACCGCCATCGTCGTCATCGGCGACCAGGCGGGGCGAGTCGGCGCTGCCATGGGCAAGGCAACCGAGGTTCCGGAGGCGATTCGTAAGGCGAGCACGGTGGCGCGCAAGAACATGATTCTGGTGCCGCTGCGGGACAGCACGGTGCCGCATCCGCTGCTGGTGAGGTTTGGTGCAGCCAAGGTCCTGATCAAGCCGGCTCCGCCTGGAACCGGTCTCATCGCTGGCGGTGGTATTCGTGCTGTGCTCGAGATGGCGGGAGTAAAGGATGCTGTCGCGAAGTCTCTCGGCTCACCTAACCCGGCGAACACGGTCAAGGCAACGATGCTGGCGCTATCGAAGCTCCGATCGGCGAAGGAGGTCCTGGACCTCAGGCGAACGATTTCGCCGGAGGCGTCCATTGGCTGGTAAGCTGCGTATAACCTGGAAGAAGAGCGCGATCGGCTATAGGGAGGATCAGAAGCGCACGATTGTAGCGCTTGGTCTTCGCAGGCTGGGACACACGGTTGAGCAAAGTGATTCGCGTCCGGTACGGGGGATGGTCCATAAGGTTCGTCACCTCGTCGAAGTGACCGAGGTACCTGAGAACTAATGCAAGCTCACGAATTGAGACCGCCCAAAGGGTCAAAGCATGCGCGTAAGCGTATCGGCCGTGGTAACGCCAGCGGCCAGGGCACCTATTCCGGCCGCGGAGTCAAGGGACAGAAGAGCCGGAGCGGGCGCAAGCCACGACGGTTTTTTGAAGGCGGCCAGACTCGTCTGCTGAAGACTTTGCCCAAGAAGCGAGGCTTCCGCAACCCGTTCCGGGTAGAGTACTCGCCCATCAACTTGAGCGACCTCGAGGTGCTCGACGAGAAGACCGAAGTCACGCCGGCGCTGCTCAAGGAGAAGCGAATCCTTCGCTCGCTTCGTAAGCCGATCAAGATTCTTGCGTCCGGCGAGTTGACGAAGCCATTGACCGTCAGCGCCCACAAGTTTTCTCTTGCCGCGCGGGAAAAGATAGAGGCGGTGGGTGGTACCGTCATGGTAATCAATGGCGACAGCGAGTAGACCTCAGGGCGAGAGACAGCGGCCGCAGCTACTTCAGGCCGCCATTCAGGCGTTCGGACAGCCCGACATACGTGAGAAGCTGCTCTTCACGTTTGCGATGCTGATCATCTTCCGCTTCGTATCGAATGTGCCTGTGCCAGGGATTAATCCTGTTGCTCTAGACGCCATCTTCCGCAACAGCACGGTGCTTGGTTTCCTGAACATCTTTAGTGGTGGAGCGCTTCAGAATATGAGCGTGGCCGCGATGGGTGTTTACCCGTACATCACATCGTCGATCGTTATGCAGCTCATGGTGCCGATAGTGCCGGCGCTGCAGGCGCTTTCGAAGGAGGGTGAGCAGGGACGAAAGCAGATACAGATCTACACGCACTGGATGTCGGTGCCGATGGCGCTGGTCCAGGGCTATGGTCAGCTTATTCTGATTCAGAGTCAGGGCGGTATCACCGGCATCGAGCTGACTGGGCCCAACGCGTTACCGACGTTCGCTGCGATCATCACGATGACTGCCGGGTCGATGTTCGTCGTATGGTTAGGCGAACTGATCAGCGAGCGTGGTGTCGGTAACGGTATCTCGGTGATGATTTTCGCTGGGGTTATCGCGGGCCTCCCCCAGTTCATAGCCGGCAGGTTATATACGGACACCGGAGACGGTGTTACCAACACGATCATGATAGGTGGCATGATGATTGGCCTAATCGCTTTTATCGTCGTGTTCACGGAGGCACAACGCCGAATACCCGTTCAGTACTCGCGCAGTGTTTTCAGATCCGGGCGTATGTACCGTCAATCGGGTCAAACGCACATACCGTTACGTGTAAACATGACAGGGATGATCCCGCTTATCTTCGCGTTTTCGGTGATCATCTTCCCGGCGTACGTTGGGAGCATCTTCGCTACCAGCGACAACAGTTTCTTGGCCTCTGGCGGGGACTTTTTGCAGACGACGTTTGATCCTCAGAACGCTGGCTACTGGATATTCGTGTTCATCACAGTGATCGTCTTCACCTTCTTCTACACGATGGTGACGTTCCAACAGCAGAATATGGCTGAGAACCTGCAGAGGCAGGGTGGGTTTGTCCCCGGTATTAGACCGGGGCGGCCGACGCAGGAGTACGTTAACCGCGTAGTGATGCGGATCACATGGGGTGGTGCGCTGTTCTTGGCCACTGTCGCCGTAGCTCCGTTCGTTTTCGTGAGCATAATCGGAGGCTCCGGTGGACTTGGAGGTAGCGGTGCGACCACCGCCTTCGGTATTACCAGCAGCGGTCTCATCATCGTTGTAGGTGTCGTACTGGATACGCTGCGCCAGATCGAAGCGCAGCTCCTGATGCGTCAGTACGAAGGCTTCATTCGTTAAGACAGGCCCGAAAAGTGTTCGTAATATTCCTGGGACTGCCGGGCGCTGGAAAGGGTACGCAGGCTGCGCGATTGGCGAGCCAGACTGGCTTGGTTCATGTGACTACGGGCGAGATCTTTCGAGAAAACATTCGGAACGAGACTGACCTTGGTAAGAAGGCGAAGCCATTCGTGGAAAGCGGCAGGCTAGTGCCGGACGAGATCACGATTGGTATGCTGTTGGATCGTATTTCTCAACCCGATTGTGCCGACGGATGTCTGCTTGACGGATTTCCCCGGAACACCAGCCAGGCTGCGGCTCTGGATGAAGCGCTGAGTGCCCAGGGCAGGGCGATCGACAAGGTGGTCTACATCAAGGTTGATGAGGAGGAGCTGGTGCGACGTTTGGCGGGTCGCTGGAGTTGCCCCGGATGTGGCGCGGTCTACCACGAGACAAGCGAGCCTCCCAAGGAGGCAGGAATCTGCGACTCTTGTTCATCGAAGCTGCGCCAGCGAGAGGATGATAGGCCCGAGATCGTTGTTACCCGTTTGAAGGTGAACATGGAGCAGCTCCAGCCGATGCTGGACTTCTACCGCGCTCAGAATAAGGTGTCGGAAGTGGACGGAGCGCGCGATGCTGAGGTGATCACAGATGCTCTCAAGGAGATCATTGCCGGCTGATGCCGATAATTGTTAAGAGTCGCGAGGAGATCGCGATCATGCGGGAAGCCGGCAAGATCGTGGGCGGGACCCTCCAGCTGCTGGTCGATTTGTTGCGTCCTGGTCTCGTTGAGAAAGAGCTAGATGAAGTCGTTCGTAAGGAGTTCAAGAAGCGCGATGTCATACCGACGTTTCTGGGCTATCACGGTTACCCGGCGACCGTCTGTGTTTCGATTAACGACGAGATCGTCCACGGCATCCCCGGCGACCGCGAGATCATGGATGGTGATGTTGTAAGCATTGATCTCGGTTGCACATACAAAGGGTTCGTTGCCGACGCCGCTTTGACTGCGGGTGTAGGCGATGTGTCTCCTGAGGCTCAGAAACTGATCGATGCGACGAAGGAGGCGGTTTGGTTAGGCATACGTGCTGCTCGCGGGGGCTCGCGGGTAGGAGAGATTGGTCACGCTATCCAGACCTATGCTGAAGGAAAAGGCTACTCGGTCGTGCGTGAGTACGTTGGGCACGGAGTTGGGCGGGAGATGCACGAAGATCCTCAGATACCGAACTACGGAAGTCGAGAATCCGGTCCCGTACTACGGCCGGGAATGGTCATCGCCATCGAGCCGATGGTCAATATCGGCGGTTGGCGAACGAAGCGGGACTCCGATAATTGGACGGTGCGTACCGCTGACAGATCGCTGTCGGCGCACTTCGAACACACATTGGCGATCACTGATGAGGAGCCAGAGGTGCTGACGTTGCCGTAAGCGTAAATCTCCGGTAACATCTTACTTTTGGGTGATCATGCAAGGTTTGGAGATGGTCAACAGACTAACTGATGGCGAAGAAAGAGAGTATCGAGGTCGAAGGAACGGTGAAAGAGAACTTGCCCAACGCCATGTTTCGTGTAGAATTGGCTAATGGGCACAAGGTTCTAGCCCATGCGTCCGGAAAGATCCGGAAGCACTTTATCAGGATACTTCCCGGAGACCGAGTTCTTGTGGAGTTGTCTCCGTATGATTTGGCCAGAGGTAGAGTCACTTATCGGTTCCGCTAGGGACTGTCAGCACGTTTATGAAAGTTAGTTCATCAGTAAAGAAGCGATGCGACAACTGTAAGGTTGTGCGCAGGCGTGGCGTAGTGCGAATAACCTGCTCGAATCCTCGCCATAAGCAGAGGCAGGGTTAGGGGATATATGGCCCGTATCTCAGGTGTGGACATTCCGCGTGACAAGAAGGTCGATATCTCTCTCAGTTACATCTACGGCATCGGTCGTCCCACGGCCGAAATGCTATGTGACACGGTTCAGATATCCCGCGATACGAAAGTCCGCGATCTAACAGACGATGAAGTCGGTCGCATCCGCGAGTACATAGACAAGAACCTCGTCGTCGAGGGTGAGCGCCGCACGCAGGTTCGGCGGGACATCCAGCGGCTTATTGAGATCAACAGCTATCGCGGCGTACGTCATCGCAGAGGCTTGCCTGTCCGCGGTCAGCGGACGCGTACCAACGCGCGGACGAAGAGAGGTCCGAAGCGCACGGTCGCCGGTAGGCGCCGGGCGGTTGTCAAGAAATAGTAGGAGCTTATGGCAGAGAAGAAGTCCAGAACAAAGAAACGAGAAAAGAAGAACGTGCCCTTTGGGCAGGCGTACGTGTCATCGACGTTCAACAACACCACGATCACTCTGACGGACCCGAGCGGTGCGGTGCTTTCCTGGGCGTCTGCCGGCACCGTCGGTTTCAAGGGCTCGCGGAAGAGTACGCCGTACGCAGCCGGTCTCGCCGCGGAGAACGCCGCCCGAAAGGCGATGGAACACGGGTTGAGGCAGGTAGAGGTCCAGGTGAAGGGACCGGGCAGCGGTCGGGAGGCGGCGATTCGCGCGCTTCAGACATCCGGTCTGCAGGTCACATCAATTCGAGACGTCACACCCATGCCCCACAATGGTTGTCGCGCACCAAAGCGACGCCGAGTCTAAGGATTACCGTTCATGGCACGATATACCGGCCCCGTCTGTAGACTTTGCCGCCGCCTTGGCGACAAGTTGTACCTCAAGGGCGAACGATGCTTTACGCCCAAGTGCGCCTTCGAGCGGCGTCCGTATGCGCCAGGCCAGCGCTCTCACCGTCGGCGGAAGATATCCGACCGTGGCTTGCAGCTTCGCGAAAAGCAGAAAGGACGTGCCGTTTACGGTTTGCTGGAGCGACAGTTTCACAACTACTACAAGCAAGCGGTCAAGCGGCACGGTGTCACCGGTCAGAACCTTCTTCGCACGCTGGAGCTTCGTTTGGATTCGACTATCTTTCGCCTCGGCTTTGCTGACTCGCGTGCGCAGGCTCGCCAGATAGTGATGCACGGACATATCGCCGTTAACGGTCGAAGGTCGAACATACCGTCACACGTGTTGAAGGTTGGTGATGAGGTATCGCTGACGAGTCGAGGCGCTAGAAGTGAGTACTTCAATATCGTCAAAGAGAATCTTGGAAGTAAGGAGGTCGCTCCGTGGTTGAGTGTTGATGCGGCCAACCTTAAAGGCCGCGTCGTAACGCTGCCGGAGCTTGAAGAGATCGGCGCCAAATTCAACCAGGCGACGATCGTTGAATATTATTCGCGCTAGCCAACTAGCCAACTAGCCGAGGGAAGAAATGCTTGAGCCTCAGGTATACCAGACTGCCGGAACACCACCTACCGAAGAACCTTCTGAAGAAGCGACTATAGAGGTCGTTGAGGAGGGGGACGATTTCGCGACTGTCGAAGTCGCGCCGTTGCGCCCCGGGTTCGGGATCACGCTAGGAAACGCGATTCGCCGCGTTCTGCTGAGTTCGTTGCCGGGTGCCGCCGTGACATCGGTGCGGATAGATGGTGTCCAGCACGAGTTCTCGACGATTCCGAATCTCAAGGAGGACACTATCGAGTTCCTTCTCAACGTTAAGGAGCTTCGACTCAGACAGCTCTCAGACCGTCCGGGAACGCTGATTCTCGATATCAGCGGTCGAGAGGGTCCCATCACCGCCGAAGACATCCAGGTGCCTGAACACTACGAGATCGTTAATCCGGATCTCTATCTGTGCACCACAGACTCCAAGGACGGCCGGGTCTATGTAGAATTCAACGTCGATGGCGGCCTCGGTTACGTACCCGCCGGCCACGCCGATGGTAGCACCGTCGGTGTGATTCCTGTGGATGCGATCTTCTCCCCTGTGCGCAAGGTGAACTATCAGATTTCAAGCACGCGTGTTGGACAGGCGACCAACTACGATAAACTCACGCTCCAGGTGTGGACCGACGGCACCATCTCTGGTGTGGATGCGATCAGCAAGAGCGCCGAGGTGCTCATCGAGCAGTTCGAACTCTTCTCCAACATGGGCAGGCCAGCACTGCCCGTCGTCGAGAGGGGTCTCGGAGCCGGCATCGTTCTGACGCCGGAAAGGTTTCATATGCCGATCGAGGATCTGAACCTAACGATGAGGGCGTACAATTGCCTGCGTCGAAGCGGTCTGATAACCGTGGGCCAGGTTCTGGAGAAGAGCGAAGAGGAGCTGCTGGCTCTGAGAAACTTTGGGCGCAAGTCGTACGATGAGCTGCGCGTTCGGCTAGATGAGCTAGATTTGCTGTCTGTCGATGCGGGTGGTGAAGAGGTGCTCCCGGATGCCGCTCCGCTGGGCGATGAGGATGTTCCGATGCGTCCCGCGGCAGCCGTAGAAGCGGAAGAGGCGCCCGCGGCTGCATCTGATACTGCACAGGAAGCCGCCGCCGAGTCCGCTCAGACAGAAGGCGATGACATCGAAGACTGGAAGAAGAAGCTTCAGGAATTGACGGGCGACGTCACGGAGGGGTCTGAGTAGACGTGGCTCACCGAATCGACGGGCGAAAGCTGGGTAGACCCACCGATCATCGCCTCGCGCTCTTTCGCAACCTCGTTACGGACCTTTTGAAGCACGAGAGGATCATTACTACTGAGGCGAAGGCGAAAGAAGTTCGCGGTCTGGCTGAGCGTGTGATTACGCTTGGTAAGCGCGGTGACCTGAGTTCTCGCAGGAGGGCTCTCGGCTACGTCTACGACAAGGCCATCGTCAAAAAGGTGTTCGACGAGCTCGGTCCTCGCTACGCAGACCGCCCCGGCGGTTATAGCCGCATAGTAAAGCTTGGGGCGCGGCGTGGTGACGGCGCCAGGATGGCGCAGCTCGAACTGATCGAGGAGGTCGAGGAGGTCTAGGGGCCTCGAGATAGGCCTGAAGGACTGTGAACGCAAGCCCCAAGGGCCGTCGTCTGGCGCTACTCATTGAGTATGAAGGCACGAGCTACGGTGGCTCCCAGTACCAGAAAAATATCCCTACGATACAGGGTCAGCTTGAATTGGCCATCGGGAAGTTAACAAACGAATCGATCAGGGTGTCTCTGGCCGGACGAACCGACGCCGGGGTTCATGCACGCGGCCAGGTGGCATCGTTCGTCACGGCGAGCCGGCACCGAGTTCAGACCGTCGTGCGAGCGCTCAACGCCCATCTCCCGAACGACATCGGCGTGCGCGCGGCGACGGAGGTACCAGACGCGTTCGATCCTCGCAGGAGCGCCGCCAGCCGTCTCTATCGATACAGTCTCCATCTCGGAGCCCAGAGGCCAGTAATCGATCGTAGGTTTCTGTGGCACATAGGGCCGCAAGTCGATCTCGAAGCGATGGAGGCAGCGGTACGGTTGTTGTGCGGCAGACACGACTTTGCGGCGTTCACTCCGCCGTCCGTCGCGAGGGTGGTGAACACGGAACGGGAGGTGTCGCTGGCGTTGCTCACGAGAGATGGTGAGGTCGTGAGGCTCGACGTTCGGGCGAACGCCTTCTTGCAGCACATGGTGAGGCGGATAGTCGGAGGGCTTGTCCAGGTTGGCACCGGTAAGCACAGTAGGCGGGAATTTGAGATACTACTCCGGGATGCAGAGCCGGGAGCCGCGAGAAGCACGGCACCAGCGCGAGGCCTCTCCCTGATCAAGGTTCGTTACGATAGCGGGTTATTCGATGATGAAACGAATGATGACATACAACCTTAAGGGTGGTGACATAGAGAAGGGTTGGCACGTGGTTGACGCGGATGGCCAGACTTTGGGTCGTCTCGCGTCGAACGTTGCGAGTCTCCTGCGCGGCAAGCATAAGCCAACGTACTCGCCGCACCTGGACATGGGCGATCACGTGATCATTGTCAATGCCGAAAAGATCAAGGTGACGGGCAAGAAGCTGACCGACAAGATCTACTATCGACACACTGGGTATATGGGCGGATTGAAGGAGACGCGGCTGGAAGAGATGATGGCCAAGCAGCCGCGTCGTGTTGTTGAGTTAGCTGTCCGAGGTATGTTGCCCAAGAATCGTCTGGGGCGAAAGATTCTTGGGCATCTGAAAGTGTACGTCGGGCCCGACCATCCGCATGGAGCCCAGGTAAACGCCGCCGGCAAGCGGGATACTAAAGGACAACTCGCCGCTGTTGCCGCCAAGACGGAGTCGAAGGAATGACGCAGGAAACAAAGACGGAACTAGAGCTACCAAGCGGCCGATACTACTACGGTACTGGGCGTCGTAAAGAAGCTGTCGCACGGGTCCGCATCTACGAGGGTACTGGTCAGATCATGGTTAATGGCAGGCCCTACCAGCAGAAGTTCACCAGGAATATGCACCAGATCAAGATCCGGATGCCTCTGGAAGTAGCCGAAGCCACCGGTAAGTTTGACGTCTACGCGAAGATCAAGGGTGGCGGCGTTAGCGCTTGGGCCGATGCGCTCGCTCACGGTACTGCTCGTGCACTCTTGGTGTTCGATGAAGGTCTGCGGTCTCAGCTACGCAAGGCCGGCCTGCTCACGCGTGATGCGCGCGTGAAAGAGCGAATGAAACCCGGCCTCAAGCGGGCGCGTAAGGCTCCTCAGTACACCAAGCGCTAGTCTTGCGCTCGAGCAGGTTCTAACTCTGAGTTGCGAGCCAGGATCGAAGCTCTTCGATGACGTCCGTTGGTGTTGGGTCTACCTCGTAAAGAAGCGCGAGGTACGTGCCTACGTAGTCACCGAACAGTATGAGCGACATTATCTGCGCCAGCACGCTGGCGCCGCGTGACTGGACGTCAGCCGTTTCGACTCCCGCTTTCGCCAACTGCTTCCTGGTGAAGTCGTACCGCATTCGCACGCGTCGATGGATCAGGTCGTCCGAACCGAGGAGGACAACGAGAGTGGAGGTGGCGATCTGTTTGGGTAGCGCAAAGCCAACGACTGCGTTGTGGTGCAGCTCAGGCAGTTCGTCGTGGAAGCTCCAGACCTTTGCACATTCGCTCAGTTGAGACTTCCACCGGTGTGCCACCTCGGTGAGCGGCAGTCCCGCGTATACGATCGGCAGCTTCTCGAACAACCGCGTTGCCAGCATCTTCGCATCGTTTCGATCGGTGGGTATGTCGGGGCTGATCTCGTCACGCAGCATTTCCATGACCTGGATCGCTTCGCCGACGTCGCGATGCACTTCCGGCATCCAGCCTTGACCCATGGAGAGGGCAAGCAGGGGCATCAGCCCCCAACCGATCGCCGCCCGCGGCTCGCCGTCGAACTCATACGTGAATGCCGGTACCCCATTTGCCCTTGCGATAGTCAGCAGCTTTCCTCCCGACGTGATCGCTATCTTTTTTGCCGACGTCGCGAGCGCTTGTTCGAAGGCGGAGAGCGTCTCCTCCGTATTTCCGCTGTAGCTCGACGCGATGACGAGGGTCCGCTCGTCAACGAACGGGGGGAGATCGTACTGGCGTACATTGAACACCGGAATCTTGCTCTCACGCTGGAGTAGCATGCGCCAGATATCGCCTGCAATGGCGGAGCCGCCCATGCCGAGGACGACTACTTTATCGATCTCTCCGCCGAAGGTCTCGATCTCCCGTGCCGCTGCCCACGCCTCTCGGCACTGGTCTGGAAGCGCTGCCACGGACGCGAGCATGTCGCTCGGATCAAGGCGTGCCCGGGCGGTGGGGTCATCGAGGAGACTCGAACTCATGCGCCAGTCAGTTCACGGACGGAGGCGAGGACGGGGTTCACCAGGTCCTCGCTTTCGACTTCAGTGTAGATGCGCATCAGCGGCTCCGTCCCGGACAGCCTGATCAGCGCCCAGCCTCCGCCCTCAAGATTGAATCGTAGGCCATCCGTCCGGTCGATCTCCGCTACCGCAATTCCTGAAATCGACGTTGGCTCCAGGAATCGCAGCCGGTCCTCGACTTGGGCGCGGGCCTCAGTGCTCATCGTGATATCGAGGCGATCGTAGAAGTGTGGCCCGACCTTCTCGAACAGCTCCTCGACGAGTTCGGGAAGCGGCTTGCCGCGCATCGCCAGCAAGTCGAGGATATACAGCCCGGAGAGGATCCCGTCTCGCTCCGGCAGGTGGCCTCGGAAGGCGAAGCCGCCCGATTCTTCACCGGCGATGAGGGCGTCGGTCTCGAGCATCTTTGGGCCGAGATGCTTGAAGCCGACGGGTGTCTCATGGACTGGCACATCGTATATTTCGCCCAGCCTCTCGATCATCCTGGTGGTCGTCACGGACTTGACCATCGGGCCGCGCAGCCCGCGCACCTCCAGGAGGTAGTAGGCGAGAAGCCCGTAGGTCAGTAGTTGGTCAACGAACTTGCCCGTGCCATCGAGCACGCCGATTCGGTCCGCGTCTCCGTCTGTGGCCAGTGCGACTTGTGCGCCGTGTTCGCGGACGAGGTCGGCGGTGGCCGAGAGGTTTCGCGCGATCGGCTCGGGATTGTGCATTCCGGGGAACGCAGGGTTGAGTTCTCCGCGAGTCTCGAGGACTGTAGTCGCTCCGCCTGATATTAGATCGGCGAGGTATCCGGCACCCGCGCCGTGCATGGAGTCGACCAAGACGCTCAGGCCAGCCTTCTTGATTCGCTCGAGATCGACAAGCTCGGCAATGTGCCGGAGGTATCCCTCCCTTGGATCGAAGCGATCGACGAGGTCACGGGTCTCGGCCTCTTGGAGCGGAATAGTTTTGACGTTGATGGTTTTGGCGCGAGCGTATCGCTCGATGGTTGAGAGAACGTCCGGTGGCGCCGCTCCCGCGTACTCGGTTCGTACCTTGAATCCAGAGTACTCGGCCGGGTTGTGGCTGGCGGTGATGACTACGGAGCCGGCCGCTTTTCGAGCGATGATCGCGTGGCCGATGACGGGCGTCGGTGCGGCCCGGTCTGCCAGGTAGACATGGATTTCGTTCGCTGCCATCACCTCGGCGACGACAGCAGCGAATCGGTCCGAAGCGAAGCGAGTGTCATAACCAACGACGATGCCACGCTCGGCCAGCCCAGCCTCTCGAATGTACTCCGCGGTGCCTTGAGCACAGGCGCGGACGTTCTCGAACGTGAATTCGTCGGCGATGATCGCGCGCCAGCCGTCGGTTCCGAATCTGATGGGGCTATCGGTCACGTCCTCGCCATCCTACTGAACGGCACTGACTCACACCACCGCTAACCGACCCGTGTCTGGTCCGCCAGCTCTCGCTCTGCCTCCTTGAGGTCTTTGAAGCTGTCGATGGCGCGCCAGTAGCGTTTGCTTTTGAATCCGAAGAGCCGCCCTTGGTTGGACAGCCGTGGGAACGTCGTGGTCTCGTGGTCGCCCTTTTTCGGAAGCATGGCGAAGAACTCACGGGAGAGAACATATACGCCCGCGTTGATCCAATGCGGCAGTATAGGCTTCTCTTCGAACGAGTCGATGTGGTTGTCACGAGCGATTTTCGCTACGCCATACGGACTGCGGAGCGCTGTGAGCACAACCGTGGCAGTTGAGTGCTTGCGTTTGTGCCGCTGGATCACGGGTGCGAGCGGTTGATCGGTGAGGATATCGCCGTTCGTCGCGATCACGATGCCCTCGGCGTCCGGGACTAGAGCAAAGCCCTTGCGGAGGGCGCCGCCACGGCCGAGTGGCTCATCCTCGACCGAGTAATCGATCGACACGTTGAAGCGCGAACCGTCGCCGAAGTGCTTTTGGATCACGTCCGCCCGATAGCCGCACAGTAGGACGAAATTCGTGACGCTCTCCCCCCGAAGCCATTCGATCTGGCGCTGGAGTATGGGTTTACCGCCGACGGGTATCATCGGCTTCGGCCGGTCGTTGGTGAGGGGCCGGAGCCGCTCGCCCTCGCCGCCCGCTATGATCAGCGCGTACACGAATCGAGGTTAGGCTCGCTGCGATTCGGTTTTGGCACTAGCGGCGCGCTTCAGATCTTCAGCCTTGTCGGTGGCTTCCCAGGGTGCGTCGATGTCGTCGCGTCCGAAGTGCCCGTAAGTGGCGGTAGGGCGGTAGATGGGCCGGCGCAGCCGGAGGTCGCGGACGATCGCCTTCGGGGACAGATCGAAGTTCGCCTTCACCAGATCGAGGATGCCTCCGTGATCGTAAGTGTGCGTTCCGAATGTCTCGACCGAGATCCCGATCGGCTGTGGGTGCCCGATCGCGTACGACAGCTCGACCTCGACACGGCTAGCGAGCTGGGCGGCGACGAGGTTCTTCGCCACCCAGCGGGCGGCGTACGATGCCGATCGGTCTACCTTGGACGGGTCCTTGCCCGAGTATGAACCGCCGCCATGGCGGCCGACGCCGCCGTACGTGTCCACGATGTTTTTGCGGCCGGAGAGGCCGGAGTCGGCGGCCGGCCCGCCGAGGACGAATGATCCGCTGCGGTTGACGTGGATATCGGTGGCGTCGTCCATCCAGGAGCCGATCACCGGCTGGACTATTTGCTCGATCACGTCATCGCGGAGCTTCTTTGAGTCGATCTCGGGGTCGTGTTGGGCGGCGATAACGATCGCGTGGGCCCGCTTCGGTTTGCCGAATTCGTACTCGATCGTGACCTGTGACTTGCCGTCCGGGCGAAGATAGGGGAGGGCGCCCTCCTTTCGCGTCTGGGCCAACCGGAGGCAGAGGCGGTGAGCGAGAAGGATGGGCAGCGGCATCAGTTCAGGGCTCTCGTCACAAGCGAATCCGATCATCATGCCTTGGTCGCCGGCGCCCTCATCGGCGCCGACTGCGTCCGCGATCTCCCGGGACTGCTCTTTGAGCGAAACGATCACGCCACAGCTGTCGCCGCTGAAGCCGTACTCTGGGTTGCGGTAGCCGATGTCGTTGATCACCTGACGGGCGATGCCCTCGCAGTCAACGTAGTGCGTTGTTGATATCTCGCCCATGATCAGGACCAGGCCGGTCGTCGTCACCACTTCGCAGGCGACTTTAGCCTCGGGGTGGTGGGCGATGATGTCGTCGAGGATCGCATCGGCGATCTGGTCGCAGATCTTGTCCGGGTGGCCCTCCGTGACGGATTCTGAAGTGACAAGCAAGGACGGGGAGCTCATAAAAGTCATTGTCATGGTGGGGGGCCTCCTCTAGGTTCCTTCTTCCCACGAAGATAGGTATTTCTTCTGTTCCTCGGTTAGTTCGTCGATCTCTATTCCCATGGCGGCGAGCTTCAGGCGTGCGACGTCCTCGTCAATCTCCGCCGGAACGACGTGGACGTCGTTGGGCAGGCGCTGTTCGCGCGTAGCCAGATACTCGGTGCAGAGGGCCTGATTGGCGAAGCTCATGTCCATGACGCTCGCGGGATGTCCTTCTGCCGCCGCCAGATTGATCAGACGGCCTTCTCCGAGCAGATACAGACGTCTACCGTCCATCATCCGATACTCGTCCACGTCGTCGCGTACACGTCGCTTGGACTCGCTCATGTCCGCGAGTGCAGGGATGTTGATTTCTACGTTGAAATGGCCGCTGTTGGCAAGAATTGCGCCGTCCTTCATTACCTCGAAGTGACGCATGTCCATCACATGCTTGTCTCCCGTAAGGCTGATGAAGATATCGCCCAGCCTGGAGGCCTCCATCATTGGCATCACGTGGAAGCCGTCCATCGCCGCCTCAAGAGCGCGTGTCGGATCTACTTCGACCACGATGATTTTCGCGCCCATGCCGCGTGCCCGCGATGCCACACCCTTTCCGCACCAGCCGTAGCCGATGACGACTACCTGCTTACCCGCCCAGAGGACGTTGGTAGCGCGTGTGATTCCGTCGAGCGTGCTTTGGCCGGTGCCGTAGCGGTTGTCGAAGAGGTGCTTGGTCAAGGCCTCGTTCACAGCTACGATCGGGTAGTCGAGGGCACCGTCCGCCGCCATGGCACGTAGCCGAATCACTCCGGTTGTCGTTTCCTCCGTACCGCCGATGATCCCCTCTATCAGCTCGCGGCGGTCTTTGTGGATCACGGCCACCAGATCGGCGCCGTCGTCCATCGTCACCTGTGGCTTGTGAGCCAGAGCGCCCTGGATGTGGTGGTAATATGTGTCATCGTCTTCGCCCCTGACCGCGAAAACGGGAATGCTGTACGCGCCGACGAGTGCAGCGGCGACTTCGTCTTGCGTCGACAGGGGATTGCTCGCGCAAAGCACAACGTCCGCGCCGCCGTCTTGAAGCGCCAGCATCAGGTTGGCCGTCTCGGTGGTCACGTGCAGGCAGGCGGCGATACGCAAGCCGTTAAGCGGTTTCTCCTTCGAGAACCGCTCGCGGATCAACCGGACTACCGGCATCTCACGCGCAGCCCACTCAATGCGTTTGACGCCCTTGTCCGCAAGACTAATGTCTTTGACGTCGTATTCGATAGTGGGGTTTACCATTAGGTCTCCTTAGTGACCGGCTCAGCCAGAGATTCTTCGACCTCGTCGCGCATCTTGAGCACACCCTTCCACTTCGGCGTGGAGTCCTCACGGGTAGGCATGAACTCTCTGTACGGGACTTCTTCTTTTTCGTAGACGCCAAAGACGCGGCGCAACTCCGGTATCGGGTCGGCGTGATCGTCGACCCTCAGGTCTACCAGGGGATATTCTTCTTGCGCGACGACCATGAGACCGGCGGATTGCCGTCCGCGGCGATCGCCGCCGGCCTCCTGGCCCGCTTCGAGAGCGCGCAGCAATCGTTCCTGCAGGTATTCGGCTTCGCTCGCCTCGAACGCTTGGGCCATAGCCTTGACGACATCCTCACCAGCAAGAATGTTGCCCAGGCAAACGTAGCCGGCGCCGCTGACGCTACCCGCCCAGGGCACGCATTTTTCGCCGGTGTATGCAGCAGTACGGCCATCCTTATCGACGATGCCGACCTGACGGACGTCCCGGCCGCGGTCTCCCTCGATCACTCGTTCGAGGGCTCGCTCCGCTGGTAGTCCCTGCTCGATCAGCTCGATTCCGTCGATTCCCAGATACGGATTAACGAACGACTGGCTCGCGATCGCTCCTACGCCCGCTCGAAGGTAGGGCACCATTGCGCCGGCAGCCAGCGCTTTGCTGGATGTCGCGACGCCAAGCATGGCCGTTCGCGGACACCGTGCGACTATCGAGAACGTCATGCCGTCACCTTCTCGAACGTTGGAGGTTTGGGATAGTACTCCATCATCTTCTGCACACTTTGGGCGGTCTGTGGGTCTTTCAAGAGGCTGACGAGGTAAAGGGCCATGTCTATCCCGGCAGATACGCCTGCGGACGTGATGACGTTGCCGTCGCGGACGTAACGCTCGTTGTCGATGACCCGAACGTCAGGCAACTGGCGCAGGGCGTCAATGGCGCCCCAGTGAGTTGTTGCTTTCTTTCCGCTGAGGATTCCGCATTCGTGAAGAATCAAGGCGCCGGTGCAGACTGACGTTTGCCATTCCGCGTCCGCTCCTGCTCTGGTTACGAAGTCGATCAGTCGTTTATTGGTGATGGCGGTTCGCGAACCGAGGCCGCCGGGAACGAGAATTACGTTGAGCGGCGGAGCGTCGTCGAAGCTGTGGTCCGCTACTACTTTCAGTCCCGAGTGTGAGCGGACGGGTCCGGCCGACTCGGCGATGTTCACGACTTGCCACTCGCCGGCGCTCATGCTACTGAACATGCCGAATACCTCATACGGGCCGATGGCGTCTAGCTCCTCGAAGTCCGGATAGAGAACGATTCCGATTGTCTTAGTCATGCGTCCGCCTACCTGTCCCAGGGGGCCTGGACTCCCATAGGGCGCCATGATCCCTTCTTCGCTTTGGGTTTCATCCCGCCTTCGCTGATGAACCTTTCCAGTTCACGCGCGTCGACCTTCTTGCCGCTCTGCTTCAGAACGTTCAACAAGCCCTTGCTTCCGAGGTTGGGGTGCCGTTCGTGTAGCTTTCTAATCTCGGCCGCGATCTTCTCACTGATGGTTCGATAGCCGCTGTGCTTTTCGCTCATCCCGGAAGTACCTCCTTTCGCTGTCCGCGTCCTCGCCAGCCAGCGATCATCCTCCTCAGCAGGCTGGAGAGACCGAATGGGTCTTTCCTGATCAGGGGCGTCTCGTGGATCGTACACTCGGTCACGTAGCCGAGCCGGTCGTAGACTCTGAGCGCGTGCTCGTTATCTTCCTCGACGGTTAGCACGACCAGATCGCAGGACTGAAGCACTTCCTGTGTGACGGCGCTCGTCGTTGCCGTCGCCAGCCCGCCGCTGCGATATCGGGGGTGGGTGAAGACGTTACCGACGACGGCGACACCTTCTGCTGGCGAGGCGACGTGAGTGCCGGCGATTGAGACCAAACGCCCGTCCGCTTCAACACCATAGTAAACGCCTTCTTCCAGATGGTTTTGACGATAAGCAGTGGGACCGGCTTCCACTGAGTAGAGGCGATTGACGGCTGGCGCATCGCGCCCGCGAAGCCGGCGCGCCGGGCCGTCTACAGGCTGAAACCGTTCCGTCGTGATTGACATGCGGTGCATCGTCTGTGGGCGAGTCACTACGAAGTATCGTTCGATGATCGGCAGATGCTCAGGATAGAGACTTCCGAATGCGAACCTAGGCCCGGGATGCAGCTTCAGCGCCGCATCCAGAGCTTGCGGATCCCCCACCGCGAATAGGGCCCGACCGATGCCGCTTCGAGAGTGGAGCACAAGTGCCGTCCCTGACGGCCCGGAAGCGCGATACCATTCGTTACGCTTGAACATCTGTGGATCAAGCTGCGCAAGGGCGTACGCCGCGTAAGGTCGATCGGCTTGGAGGATCGTTCGTATCTCGTCAGGGTCGCGTAAAGGTTCTACTGTGTACGGTGTGTCGGCGGTTTCCTCGCCCCGGGATACGGTCGCGGTCATGCGCCGCCTCCGGCGACGGCCTCTCCGATGTATCTTCCGATGATCGGCTCCAATTTTCGTTTCGTTGATTCGGGCACCAGGTCCATCGAGGTTACAATGGCGCTTTCGAGAGCGTTGGCGCACTGGCAGTTACGCTCCCGCGGCAGATTTCTCAGCGCATGTCGTGCGGCGGTCTGCGTCACCTCGACGTTCTTAAGAAGTGTAGCGACGATCATATCGGCCGTCACGTCCTCCTCGCTCTCGCGCCAACAGTCGTAGTCAGTCGAGCTGGCGAGGATGGAATAGCAGATCTCCGCTTCGCGCGCCAGTTTCGCTTCGGGCAGCGCGGTCATGCCGATGATGTCGCCACCCCACGACCGATAGAGTTTAGACTCCGCCCGCGTCGAGAAGGACGGGCCCTCCATCACGATGTAGGTACCACCGTTGTGGATCTCCGCACCCGCCTGCCGTGCGGAATTGGCCAGCAGGGTGCGTAGTTCGGGGCAAAAGGGGTCAGCCAACGATACGTGCGCGACGAGGCCGTCGCCGAAAAACGTTGAGGAGCGGCCGCGTGTGCGGTCGATGAGCTGGTCCGGCACGACCATGTGCAGCGGCTCGATATCTTCGCGGAGGCTTCCAACCGCGCTGATGCCGAGAATGAACTCCACCCCTAGCGTTTTGAGTGCGTAGATGTTCGCTCGCACGGGCAATTCTGAGGGTAGTATGCGGTGGCCCACCCCGTGGCGGGGCAGGAACGCGACTCGCATCTCGTCGAGGATGCCGATGATGATCGTGTCGCTGGTTTGGCCGAACGGCGTGTCGACGCGGACCTCCTCGATGTCGGTGAGGCCTGCCATCTCGTAGAAGCCGCTACCGCCGATAACGGCCGCTCGTACTAGTGTGTCAGCCACGGGTTTCAACCTTGTCTTGAAAGAGTGCTGAGATCGATTCTTCGTACGGCGCGCGTGCCACGCCCCGTTCAGTGACGATCGCCGCTATGTATCGTGCCGGCGTAACATCGAACGCTGGGTTAGCGGCCTCGGTTCTGCTTGGTGCCGTGGCTACACCTTTGACATTCGTTACTTCCTCCGGCGAGCGCTCTTCGATCGGTATGGCGTCTCCGTTCGCAATCGACAGGTCGATGGTGCTCGTTGGGGCTGCTATGTAGAACGGGATGTCATGTTCACGCGCGAGAACGGCAAGTTGGTACGTGCCGATCTTGTTAGCAACGTCGCCGTTTGCGACGATTCGGTCCGCTCCCACGACGACTTCACTTACGAGGCCGCGCTTTATCACCGAGCCGGTCGCTGTGTCGGTGATCAGCGTCACCGGAATGCCGGCTCGCTGCAGCTCCCAGACAGTGAGTCGCGCGCCCTGTAGCAACGGCCGTGTCTCCGTCGCGTAGACCTGTGTGACGGCCCCTTGTTCCCAGCCTTTTCGGAGCACGCCCAGCGCGGTGCCGTAACCACCCGTGGCCAGTGCTCCGGCGTTGCAATGTGTGAGGGCCGCGCCGCCCTTTTCCAGAAGCGCAGCGCCGTGCTCCGCCATTGTTCGGTTCGCCCGTACATCTTCATCGTGGATGCGTCTGGCGTCCGCAACGATCGCGTCGCGCATCTGGCCGATCTCTGTCATGTCCTCGATCAGTCGCAAGATCCGGTCGATCGCCCACTGGAGGTTGATCGCAGTAGGTCGAGTAGCTGCTAGTTCCTCTGCAGCTTTGCGTAGACGGCTCCGGAAGGCTGGCACATCCGCTTCGTCGATCGATCGCGCTGCGAGCGCCAACCCGTATGCGGCCGATATGCCGATGAGCGGGGCGCCCCGCACCTGCAAGCGCCGGATAGCATCCGCGACGACGCGATAGTCGTCTGTCTCGACCCATGCTTCGTCAGCGGGCAAGAGCGTCTGGTCGAGGAAGCGGACCTTTCCGCTCGTCAGCCATTCGATCGGCCTGAATTCGTCGCGTTCTTCTGTCATCATCCCCATGGGGCACAAAAAAACTTCTCGCGGTGGAGAAGTTGCAGTCTACTCGCTCTTATCTCTCCCCTCTAGGGGTCGGAGTTGGCACCGTGATCCACTACTGTGAGAACCGGTTGCCGGGCTTCGTTGGGCCGTTCCCTCCACCGCTCTGGATAAGCATTCTCTATTCAGTTGTCTGTGGGGGATGGTAGCCGCGCCGGATAAAGGGTGTCAAGCTGTTCGGCGCCTAGTCGTAGCTGATTAGTGAGGTGACTCGGTAATTGCGCAGCTTCTCGCGACCGTCCAACCCGGCAAGCTCTAGGAGAAACATCAGACGCTCGACCTTCGCTCCCAGTACTTCCACCAACTGCGCCGCGGCGACCGCCGTTCCCCCAGTCGCCAGCAGGTCGTCTACGATGACGACTCGTTGATCGCTCTGAAGCGCATCGTTGTGTATGTCGAGCTGGCTCGTGCCGTATTCGAGCGAGTACTCGATGGAGGTGTGTGCGGCGGGCAGCTTTCCCGGTTTTCGAACCGGGATCAGCGGCACGCCAAGCTGGTAAGCGAGCGGTGCGCCGAAGAGGAATCCACGGGACTCTATAGATACGATAGCGTCGATCTTGTCGCTGCGGATCTCCTCGGTGAAGAGATCCGCCACATGCCTAAAGACCTTGGGTTCCTTGAGTAGAGGAGTGATATCCCTGAACAGGATTCCGGGCGAGGGGAAGTCAGGGATGTCCCGGATGTAGCGCTTCAGGTCGATTTCCATCGCGGGGTAGAGTATAACAAGGGTCAGCATCCAGTCCCCGATTCGCGAAAGGAATCTGTGAATGGCGGACGCCGCCGAACTGAAGAAGAGAGCGAAGTCCTCGATAGACTCTCGTCGCGCCGAACTGATCGAGTTATCTCTGAAGATCCATGCGAACCCCGAAGTCGCGTTCGAGGAAGAGAAGTCAGCCGGTTTCATAGCCGACTACCTGGAGGCCAATGGGTTCTCCGTCCAGCGCGGTGTTTGCGATCTGCCGACGGCGTTCAGCGCGTCATACGGGTCCGGGGACCCCAGCGTGGCGATAGTTTGTGAGTACGATGCGTTGCCGGGGATCGGTCACGGCTGCGGGCACAATGTTATTGGCACGGCATCGAGCGCGGCGGGGGTGGCCGTCAGAGCGCTGATGGACGAAGTTGGCGGGACGCTTAAGGTCATCGGCACGCCGGCCGAGGAGGCTGCGGGCGGCAAAGTCTACATGGTCGATCGTGGCGCCTTCGAGGGCCTCGACTGTGCGATGATGGTGCATCCCGGCAACCGGGATACGGCTGTTGCCTATGCGTTGGCATGTCTGGAGTTGGACATTGAGTTCGAGGGCAAAGCCGCTCATGCAGCCGCCAGGCCTGATGCTGGAATCAACGCGCTCGACGCGATGATTGCTGCGTTCGCGAACATCGGACTGCTACGCCAACAGCTACGCGACTCGGCACGGGTGCATGGCATCATTACTGCGGGCGGCGACGCGGTCAACGTCATCCCCAGCCACACTGCCGCGAAGCTCCTCATCCGCACTGACGATGATGAGTACATGGATGACGAACTGAAACCGAAGGTACTGGCCTGCTTTCAGGGGGCGGCTGAATCGACCGGGTGCAAGCTGAATTACAAGTGGGGTGAGGAGTC
The DNA here is from genome assembly GCA_022574655.1 of Chloroflexota bacterium. GTDB lineage: Bacteria > Chloroflexota > Dehalococcoidia > SM23-28-2 > RBG-16-64-32 > JACZRQ01. The sequence continues at coordinate 1,171 of JACZRQ010000021.1, read as the reverse complement.
GCGGTATCGGACGATGCGAACGAATCTTGCTCTGGCTGACGCGTATCGGCGAAACATCGAAGACCTTGGCCGGACCGTAGTGAATCCCGAATCGCAGCGGTCGATGGGCTCCACTGACATGGGGAACGTCAGCCACGTGACGCCCTCGATTCACCCGGCTATCGCTATCGCTCCTCCGGACGTTCCGATACATACGGAGGCGTTCCGTGAGTTCGCGGTGAGCGACACCGGGCACGCGGGGCTCTTCGATTCCGCAAAGGCTCTTGCAATGACCGCGATAGACGTTTTTCTCGATGGCGATCTGCGAAGTGAGATGAAACGTGAGTTTGACGAGGTGCCAGATTGAACGAAGGTGCAGAAGCCGGGCCTGTCATCGCCCTCGATGCAATGGGTGGTGACGATGCGCCACGAGAGATCGTAAAAGGGGCAGCCGACGCCGCGCGCGATCTCGGGATTCGGGTTGCTCTGGTCGGTCAACAGGATGTGTTGAACGCCGAGCTTGCGAATCTGTCCTACCCGAACGGCCTGATCGACGTCGTGCATGCGTCTGAGGTGATCGACATGGAGGAATCACCGGCGCTGGCGGCGCGGCAGAAAAAGGACTCTTCGATTGTCGTAGGCCTGAAGCTGGTGAGGGAAGGCCATGCTGCTGCATTCGTATCCGCCGGAAACACGGGTGCGGTGATGGCCGGCGCCACGATGTATCTGAAGCGGATCCGAGGGATCATACGTCCTTCACTGGCGGGACTGCTTCCGCTTTCCAGTCGTCTCGTGGTGTTTCTGGATGTGGGCGCCAATGCAGATTGCAAACCTGTGTACCTGCTTCAGTTCGCCGAAATGGCCGTCGCTTACATGCAGAAGGTGTGGAAGATAGAACGCCCGGAGGTCGCTCTGCTCAACATTGGTGAAGAGGAGTTGAAAGGCAGCGCGCTGACCCAGGGTGCTTACGAGCTTCTGGCGAAGAGTGGTCTCAACTTCGTCGGCAACATTGAGGGCCGCGATGTTCCAATGGGTAAGGTTGATGTGATCGTTACCGATGGCTTCACTGGCAACGTTGTCGTGAAGACGATGGAGGGCATGGCGGAGTTCATCACCGGCGAGATGCGAAAATCGATCATGAGCCGGCCGTGGTATGCCGCCGCTGGACTGGTGCTCTCGCCGGCGTTCAAGC
>JACZRQ010000117.1 GCA_022574655.1 Chloroflexota bacterium | reverse complement strand
CTACCACCGTCGGCGACGACACGTGGAACATCGCCGACGGACGAGGCTCGGGCGCCGGCTACAACGTGACGCTCGACACGACCGACTTTGCGACGCCGGCGATCGACACCGGCACCGGCAACTTCAAGGTCTCGTTGCAGGACGCCGACATCACCGAAATCGGGGGCAACCCGACAAAGCCGACCAGCTCGGTGACATCGTTGACGTCGATTCCGGAGAACCCGGCCTCAGCGATCAAGATTCTCTCGGCAGCCACAAATGCGGGAGAGGGCAGCTACGACTTCCAGCCGCTGTACTCGCTTCTGATCCCTGGTGAGACCGACGCTGGCTCCGGCAGCGCAACGATCACGTTGACGGCCGTCACTGGTCCGTAGCGACAAGTTAGTCAAGATAGCTTAGAGCATGCTCCGGGGGCGCGGTCCTCCGGAGCATTAGCTTGTCTAGAAACCGTTGTGGCGGCGCAGCATGCGGTAGGACAGGTTAAAGGCATCTAGGACATAACGCCGGACTTCCACCTCTTCGTGGCGGGTGAAACGGCTCCGGCACCTGCACCGCAATTCCCACACCGTGACTATCACCCTTGGGCACTGGACGCTGATGGAGTCTTGGCACTGCGATTGTCGCGGCAATCGAATGCGATTGCCGCGAGTGTAACGTTCGGATCAGCGCCACGTCTCAAGTACCGAAACGTGACGATGGTGATATGTGGTGTTAGTGATGATTAATAGTCGATCGCGAACCTCAAAGCCGCAGCGGGAACGACGGCCGCTCGGGTGCTCCTGCCGGTGCTCGCGGTGATGGTTTTGCCTATCAGCTTCACGGTTGCTCTTCTGGGCCGGCCGGGCGTGGTCTCGGGAGAAGGGCGAGGGGTCCTTGGGGATCAGGCCAGCCGAGGCGAAACAGGAGGAAAGAGATGATAAGGAAGATTATGGTCCTAGGCACGCTCGCGGCGGTGCTCGGACTAACGACGGTGATGGCCTCCGCGGAGACCGCTACGATTACGGTGACGGCGGGCACACTCAGCCTGACGACTGATCCCGTGGCCGTCCCGGGCATAACGCTGAACGGTCTCGACCAGACCTCGGCTACCACTGTCGGCGACGACACGTGGAACATCGCCGACGGACGAGGCTCGGGCGCCGGCTACAACGTGACGCTCGACACGACCGACTTCACGACGCCGGCGATCGACACCGGCACCGGCAACTTCAAGGTCTCGTTGCAGGACGCCAACATCACCGAAATCGGGGGCAGCCCGACCAAGCCGACCAGTTCGGTGACGTCGTTGACGTCGATTCCGGAGAATCCGGCTGCGGCGATCAAGATTCTCTCAGCAGCAGTAAATGCGGGAGAGGGCAGCTACGACTTCCAGCCGCTGTACTCGTTGTTCATCCCTGGTGAGACCCTCGCTGGGTCCGGTAGCGCAACAATCACGTTGACGGCTGTCACTGGCCCGTAGCGACATAAGTTAGTCAAGATAGCGTAGAACATGCTCAGAGGGCGAAGTCCCCCGGAGCATTAGCTTGTCTTGGAAACCGTTGCGACGGTAGAGCGTTCTAACCCCGTGAGGAACGTATGTAACCGTGCGGATGTTAGGAATTAGACTGAGCGTACTGATTGCCTTGGTTGTGGGCGTCGGCCTCGCATCAGGCGTTACCGCTCTGTCTCTCGTCACATCCGCAATTACGCTGAGCACGACGCTCAACGGACTGGACCAGACGGTGCCCGGTACTACCACTGCCTGGCAGGTGAACACATTTACCGACAACGGCGGCTGGAACATCACGGTCTCATCGACAGACTTCTCGGACGGTGGGAGCGGCACGATATCCGTGTCGAACTTTGATATCCGTCAACTCGATTCGAATATTGTGTGGCGGGCTGGGAGCCAGAATATGCCGACGTCCGCGCAGACGACGTTCGCCGCCCTGAGCGGTACGCCGCTGAAGATCGTCACCGCGGCACAGGGACAGGCGAAGGGTATCTACGACATAACGCCGGACTTCCAGTTATTCGTGGTTGGCGAAACGTCTCCAGCCTCCTACGATGCAACCGTCACTGTGACCATCGCCCTTGGGCCCTAGCGTCACCCCTGCTTCCGGGAAGCTTGTTGTCACATATCTGGTCTCGTCCGTCGAAGGCATGTAACGGAGGAGGGCCAGTCGCGTCTGGATTACCGGGGTTAAGCATGACTATTGATAGAAACATGACCGAAGACCGCAAAGTTCGGACCGCAGTGTCGCCCGCTAGAGCAGTTGCAATCGCACTCGCCTGTCTAGCGCTGCTTGCAGCTTGCACGGTTGCTCTTCTGGCTTGGCCGAGCGTGGTCTCAGGAGAAGCCGAGGCGTCCTTCGGGATCAGGCCAACCGAGGCGAATCCAGACAAGCCCGAGACGTTCTCCTTTTTCAGCCACGAGATACTGCCCGGGGAAACGATCGAGGATGCAGCCATGGTTGAGAATCATGGCGGCGCGCGTGGCACAGCCAAGATCTACGTGGTGGACGGCATCACGGCTATCAACGGCGGAACCACGTTTACCTCGGATGGCTACCAGACACACGGGACCCTCAACTGGCTGGGCCTCGAAGTGGTTGAAGTGACACTTGACCCCGGAGAGAGTGCGTTGGTGCCGTTTACGGTATCAGTACCGGCAGACGCCGCCCCGGGCGAGCACGTGGCCGGACTCGTGGTCGAGGGCTTTGATCCGAGCGAGACCGACGGCGATGGATTCGGGGTTGCCGTGGTCAAACGCACGGGTGTGGCGGTCCTCGTGGACGTCCCCGGTGTGCGGTTCGCAGACCTGGACATCACCGGCGTCGGTCTCAGCCAACAGGACGACAGCGGTGCGGTGTTCCTCCTCGATGTACGCAACAAAGGCAACGTCTCGCTGCGGGGCAGCGGCGTTCTAACCATCAAGGACAGCAAAGGCAATGAGCTGGCGACTGCGCCGTTCGATATGGATACGATCCTGCCGGAAGACCAAACTTCGTTCTACATCAACGCCCCGATCCTCTTAGAGGATGGCGATTATCTGATCGATGCGACCGCGGACTACGGGGCATCCCGCGGCGACGAAGTTGGCACGGCTGCCTTTATCCAGAACGTTGAAGTAACGGTGGTGGACGGTCAGCCCAAGGTAGAGAAGGTGGTTCCCAAGGCAGACGCGCCACCTGAGGTGGTAAGCATCGGCGGCATCGAAGAGACGGAGACCAGCGTAAACGTCGCAATGATCGTGGCCATCTTGGGTGCGATTGCGCTAGCGGCTGGGGCTACGGGTTCGTTGGTGTGGCGCCGACGCCGGCAGCCCGTCGACTAACCGAACGAGGCGGTCGCGAAGAGCACTGAGAACGCCTTACACCAGACGACGGCGCTCTGGAACTGCGATACGTCCGTCCCGGCTGGGATCTCATAGTTGAAGGCGCCGTCCGTGCCCTTCAGACCCCCGAGTTCGAGCGCGCCGTCTTCGTACCCATCGGGGTCTGGCGAGAGGTATACGAACAGGTCTGGACCGTTTCGTACCGAGAAATCCTCGAGTCGAAGGGTATAGGTGTCAGGGCCGGTCTCGATCAGGAGGGCGGTACCCTCACCGAAGTGGAATGAGTCCGCGCCCTCGAATTCGCCCTGCTTGACGACCTGCGTCTCGAAGCCGGGACTATCATCGACTGCCGGTGGATCGGCCGGCGCGTCGTCGTCACCTTCTGTTGCGAATACGGTGCCCGCCGCGACTTCGCAACGTTCCGAGCCGGCTCCCGTGCCGGCGACAGGACTCGCTTCACAGACGGTGGTTCGCTGGAACAGCGGGGAGATCGTGTAGTAGCCAGTGGGGATGGTAACCGAGAGTAAAGCGACTATGGTGATGGCGCTGACGATCCGGTGGCGCCGCGCGATCTGGTGCCAGCCGAGCCGGTAGGCCACGGCGACGGCTGCCGCAGTGCTGACGATGGCGAGAATAAGGAAAAGCGGCCATGCAGGGTAGATGTAGTCGCTGAAGATCGTTTCAAGTTCGCCGAAGATCGACACGGTCAGGCCTGCACCTGGATCGTGAAAATCGCCCCGCCATTGTGTGGAGACTCAGCGCCGACTCGACCCCCGTGCGCCTCGACTATTCCGCGGACGATCGCCAGGCCGAGGCCTGCGCCGTCACCGCCGCCGTTCGCCCGGCGCCGCGACTTCTCCGCTCGATAAAACCGCTCCCAGATGTGCGGTAGATCCTCAGCGCTTATGCCGGCGCCCGAGTCCTTGACCGTGAGCGTTACCCACCCGTCGTCGCTGCGCACGTTAACGTTGATACGGCCGCCAGGTGGCGTATGTTCGACAGCGTTTCGTACCAGGTTGGCGATCGCGCGCTCGATCCGGGAGCCGTCTATCAGGATCCGTGGTGAGCCTGCGGGTCCATCGATGGCCAAAGTGATGTCCTTCTGGCGCGCGTGCGCCTGCATGCCGTCGACGACCTCGGCGGCGATCTCGTCCAACGAAACCAAGTGGCGGTCGAGGCTAAGGTCGCCGGAGTCGATTCGTGACAGCTCGAAGAGGTCATCGATCATTCTGCTCAGCCGCTCGATCTCTTTTCGCATGGTGGCGTAGTAGCGGCGGACTTCGCCGGGATCATCGACGACCCTGTCGTCCAGCGCTTCGACCATGGCGCGGAGGCTGGCTAGCGGTGTGCGGAGGTCGTGCGAGACTGCGGCGGTAAGGTCTCGCTTCTCCTTGTCGAGGGTAGCGCGCTCATGTTCGGCGGTGAGAAGGCGAACGGCCAGCACATTGACGTCCACAGCCAACCGTGAGACCTCATCTTTGCCGCTGACCTCCACTCTCGCCCCGTAATCCCCAGCCGCCAAGGCTCGGACTCCTTCCGTGACCATGGTGAGCCGCGAGGTGACGCTGTATGCCACCCAAATGCTGAAGAAGATGGTGACGATGCCGCTGAAGACTATCAGAGCGATCAGGAGCTTTAGGTCGTGGGACGTGGAGATGAACATGAGCTGTGCTGTTACGAAGACGTTGAGTAGTGCGACTGAGCCCGCAAGGATGCCGCCCAGCGAAGCCTTGGCACGGATCGACAGCCCAAGGAAGTGGTCGGTCCCGCGCAGGATGAGCCAGCCTGCGCCGACAGTGGCTGTGCCGGAGAGCGCTAGGTACGCCGTGAGGCTTCGCAGCTCGCCGGCTGGAGGCGACATCAATAGTTCGGCCAGCAGAATCCCAGACCCGACGGCGAGTAGCACGGCGAGGGCCGTAGCCAGCCACGGGGCTGAGATTCGGAAGGGGGTTGCGCCGGTGCCGCTACGGCTCAAATTTGTATCCCACTCCCCAAACGGTCTTGAGGTGACGAGGACGGGACGGGTCGCTTTCCAGCTTGGTCCGTAGTCGCCGAATGTGGACGGTAACGGTGTTGCCGTCGCCGGGGAACTGGAAGTCCCAAACGGAGTCGAGTAGCTGGTCGCGGGTGAAGACCTGTGCGGGGTGACTGGCGAGGAAGAACAGAAGATCGAACTCGCGAGCGGTGAGTTCCACCGGGGAGTCACCTCGTTCGACCGTTCGTGTACGCCCGTTGATGCGCAGACTGTCGAATCGAAGCGCGTCGCCGTCGACGCTGGCGCGGCGGTCGGAGCGGCGTAGTACGGCTTTCACGCGAGCCGAAAGTTCTCTGGGGCTGAACGGCTTGGTGACATAGTCGTCAGCGCCAACTTCGAGCCCGACGAGCCGGTCTACCTCTTCGCCCTTGGCGGTGAGCATGATGATCGGAGTCTCGCTGCGAGCGCGAATGCGGCGGCAGACCTCCATGCCGTCGATGTTGGGGAGCATGAGGTCGAGGACGACGAGATCCGGCTGAAAGGCGTCGAAGGCGTCGAGACCGGCGGAGCCGTCGCGCTCGGCGCGCACCTCGTGTCCATCTCGTCGTAGATAGCGTTCGACGACCTCGGAGACCATGGGTTCGTCTTCGATAACAAGAATTCGTGTGTCAGACATCAGTTGGACCTGCGTACAAGTTTACAGCTTGAGGATAACGTTGAGATGTTACGAGTCCCTTACGTGAATTACGGTCGTGGTGACAGCGATAGATGTGGTCTGCGCTGATGCGTGCTCTACGCGCTAGGGCTTGGCCGCTTCGATGCACTCGACGCCGTTGGGGCCGACGATGGCTGAGTGTACGGTTCCAGGAGGTATGTCGAGCCGGTCTCCGGGTGTGAGTTCGATGCGCTCGCTAGACAGTTCGATGGTGAATTGGATGCTGCCGCGTGCGCAGTAAAGGACCTTGTGGTATGGGTGCGAGTGTGTGGCGTACGTGTCTCCAGGGCCGCTCGACCACCAGCTCGGCGCGAGGTCTTCGTCGCCGAACACAGCATCAAGGTGGTCGTGGGAAGGGGGATTCGTGCTCCCCCAGCGCGTCACGGTCGGCTGCCGACTCACGGAGCCAGTCTAGCGTAATTAGACGAATTTGTTTGGAAGATATTGTTTAGGAGTTTTGGCGGCTTACGCCTCCTGCTCGGCAGCGCCGCTGCTGGCGGACGGCGACGACGCAGCCGTCGATGGTGATGACGTGGCCGTACAATAAGCGCAGCGCCTTGCGGCGGCAGGGATCGCGCTCAGACACTCAGGGCAGAGTCGAGTGTCCGGGTCGGGAGAGCCCTCGCTCTGGGCTGCGCTCCTCAGCCTCTTGGCCGGGCCGATGATTAACAGCACTGTGGCGCCGGCGATGTTCGGCACGCGGGCGAGCTGTGGACCGAGCCCTTTGACCAGGACCCCTTGCTCCCTCACGACTTCGTCCACGCCTAAGGCGATCTGGCTCCCGGAATCGCCAACGATCAGCGCCTGCCGGATGGCCGCAGCTTTCCCCTTCTCGCCTTTACGCTCGATTTTCAACACTTCGCTGAGCGGGACGAGCGGTAGGGTGCGCCCGTTGTACGGGACGGTCTCCCTGCCTTCGACGGTCTGTATCTCGTCCTGCTGAACTCGGATCGCATAAACCACGTTCGCAGTGGGAATCACGAATGTCTGTTCGGCCTCCTCCACAAGAATGCCTCTGAAGGTGGCCAGGGTAAGCGGCAGCACCAACCGGAACGAGGTTCCGGATCCGAGTCGGGTCTCAACGGATATGCTGCCGCCGACGTCTTCGACCTTCTCGCGCGCGATGGCCAGCCCGAGACCCCTTCCGGAAATGTCCGTGATGGTGGAATGGGTCGAAACTTCCGAACGGAAAATCAGCGACAATGCCTCTTCATCGCCCAAGCCGTCCAGCTCCTTCTCGGATAGGAGCCCGCGCTTCTGTGCGGCCTCTTTGACGGCGGCCGGGTCGATCCCCGCCCCGTCATCGGAGATGGTGATCTCGACCCAGTTGTTCGTCACCTCGGAAAGGGAAACGGTTACCGTTCCACACTTAGTTTTGCCGTTTTGCTCCCTCACCTCCGGTGTCTCGATGCCGTGATCCACCGCATTCCGCAGGATATGGACGAAAGGGTCCTTCATCTGTTCCAGGATGCGTCTGTCGATTTCGACTTCGCCGCCGCGAACGAGGAGAAGCCCCAGGCCCAAGATTCCCGCCCACACCGTGCCGGCGTCGTCGACGAGAACGGAGCGGACCTGGTCGCCACCGTCGCTTCGGGGAGAAACCGTGTCGAAGGTCCAGCCGTC
>JACZRQ010000020.1 GCA_022574655.1 Chloroflexota bacterium | reverse complement strand
TCACGGCTATCGGATCGGCCCGCGCGATCACCTCGGACATGGTAAAGCCCTGCGCCGTGGTCATAGATGTGGGCAACAACTGGGTTCAGGACTCCAGCCGAAAGTCAGGCCGCCGCCTCGTCGGCGATGTAGACTACGAGCCCGTAAGCGCAGTCGCCAGCGCGATAACACCGGTACCCGGCGGCGTCGGACCGATGACGATCGCGATGCTTTTATCCAACACTGTGTGGCTCGCAGAGCGCCGCCGCGAAGCTCACTAGGCTCGTTTCCGGGTGGCTCGTGGTTTACGCGTCGAGCGAGCCGCCGCCTTCGCATCAGTGTCCGGCAACGTGCCACGTCCATCGACCTGCATCATTGAGCGTCGGTCCGTGTTTACAGACAGCTGAAAGACATCGGGCCGAGCGTAATGGCCGGCGACGTCGAACCAATAGTGAGATTCCCGCAACTGCTTCAAATCAATTTCCGCGTACAGAATCTCTTCCTTCTTTTCAATCGGGCCGGCGATGAAGTGACCGTCCGGATCGACGATGGCGCTGTTGCCAACATTGATCCATTCTTGATCAGCCGGGTAGAGGCTCTTGAATTCGTAGCGGTCGGGAATAGCGTCTCTACGCATAGCGATACACGAGCCAATCACATAGCATCGACCCTCCCGGGCGATGTGTCGCAACGTTGCCAGCCAGCCATCCGACGAGTCCCAAGTCGGCGCTACGTATATCTGCGTGCCCCATGCATACATCGCGTATCTCGCCAGCGGCATGTAGTTCTCCCAACACAACAGCCCGCCGAGCTTACCGAGCGATGTGTCATAGACTTCGAGTGTGCTGCCATCACCGGCGGCCCACACAAGACGTTCCGCCCCTGTCGGCACCAGCTTCCGATGTTTTCCCATGATTTGGCCACGGTCGTCGATGTACAACAGCGTGTTGTAGATGCTCGCGCCGCTGGCCTCAGCGTTGATCTCGTTGACACCGATGACCACGAACGCTCTGGCGGATTTGGCGGCGCGGCAAAGCGCATCGGTAGCATCGCTAGGGATCGCGACAGATTGATCCAGGAGTTCACCATAAAGCTCGCGTTCCATTTCTGACCTGCCGGGCGGCACAGTCCAGACCCAATCTGGGTACGCGGGCACGAACGCCTCAGGAAAGACGATCAGTCGCGCGCCTTTCTTCGCGGCGCGACGAATCAGGGTACACGCCTTGGCTATTGACTTGTCGCGATCCATGAACTCGGGAGCCGCCTGCACGGACGCGACGGTGAAGCTTTTCTTCTTTGACTGCGTCATCTTCACTCCTCCTACTACCCACAGTCACGGCCTGATTCAACATGATGGCCGATCTGAGACTCTGGTTACCAGCAAATTGAACCTTGCGAGCCAGAAATCCAGTGGGATAGAATTCCAGATGTAACTCAAGATTCTTAGTCAGGGAGCCCTTATGAAAGACTACGCCCCAGATAAGATTCGTAATATCGCGCTTGTAGGCCACAGCGGCACCGGCAAGACGTCTCTGGCCGAGGCTCTCCTCTTCGTCGCCGGTGCGACTACAAGGCTCGGTACCATTGAGCAGGGATCCACCATCAGCGACTGGGACCCCGACGAGCAGAAGCGGGAATTTAGCCTCAACCTGTCCATACTGCCCCTCGAATGGAACGATCACAAGATCAACATCATAGACAACCCTGGCTACATGGACTTCATGGGGGAGGTCAAATGCGGCCTCCGCGCAGTTGACGTTGCGGTGATTACAATTGATGCCGTCTCCGGCGTGCAGGTGGGCACTGAGTTCGTGACGAGGTTCGCTGACGAGTTGGATCTGCCCAGCGTAGTCGTAATCAATCGCATGGATCGTGACAACGCTGACTTCAGTTCCGCGCTATCGCAGGCCCAGGAGCTGATTGGCAGCAAGTGCATCGCCTTGCAGATACCAATTGGTTCCCAGCAGGACTTCGCGGGGGTTATCGATCTCCTCACCATGAAGGCGTACATGGGAGAGAAGGCGGACGAAGCGGATATACCGGCCGACATGGCTGATGAAGCCGAATCTCTACGAGAAAAGATGATTGAAGCAGCGGCTGAGACGGACGATGCCTTGATCACCAAGTACCTTGAGGGAGAGGAACTCTCGCCAGATGAGCTTGCCAACGGCTTGCGCGCCGGGATTCTCTCCGGGAAGGTGGTTCCCGCCCTGGCAACATCAGCAACCAACATGATCGGTGTGCGACGCTTGGCCGACACCATAACGTCGCTCTGTCCGTCACCGGCGGATAGGGTTGCCAACGTGGACGGCAAGGAAATCCCGGCGGATCCCTCACAGCCGCTAACGGCGCTCGTTTTCAAGACGACCGCTGACCCTTACGTCGGACGGTTGACCTACTTCCGAGTACTCTCAGGCTCCTTTGCCTCAGACTCCCACGTCTGGAATCCGAACCGCAACGCAACCGAGCGTGTCGGAGCCGTCTACCGCATAACTGGGAAGGACCAGGAACAAGTGACGGCCGTGAACGCCGGCGACATCGGCGCCGTCGCCAAGTTGGCAGAGACGCAGACCGGGGACACTCTTGGCGACAAGGAAAGTCCTGTGACACTCCCTCAGATATCTTTCCCCGCCCCCTCGTTCAGCGCAGCGATCTCCCCCAAGACAAAGGCTGACCTGGACAAGATGGGGACCGCGCTGGCGCGCATCGTCGAAGAGGATCCCAGTCTCAAGCTTGAGCGCAACGCATCGACTAGCGAGACGATCCTCTCCGGCCTCGGTGATTCGCACGTTGAGGTCGCTCTTGAAAAGATCAAGCGAAAGTTTAGCGTGGAGCTCGAGTCCGCGAAACCGCGAGTTCCCTACCAGGAGACAGTCCAGTCTTCCGCTGAGGCCGAGTACACCCACAAAAAGCAGACCGGCGGTCACGGCCAGTACGCTCGAGTAGCACTTCGAGTCGAACCGAAGCCGCGAGGCTCAGGATTCGAGTTCGTCAACGAAACCGTCGGTGGGGTCGTCCCCAAACAGTACGTCGGCTCAGTCGAAAAGGGCGTATTAGAAGCGCTTCAGGACGGTATCCTGGCCCACTTCCCGGTGGTCGACCTAAAGGTGACGCTCTACGACGGTAGGGAGCACCCAGTCGACTCATCCGACATCGCCTTCAAGATCGCCTCATCAATGGCATTCAAGCAGGGCGCGCAGGACGCCCGTCCAACTCTACTTGAGCCGATCATGGATATGCAGATAACGGTGCCAGAACAGAACACCGGCGACGTCATCAGCGATCTGAACGGCAAGCGCGCGAGGGTTCAAGGGATGACCCCGATGGGTTCGATGACTATGATCGAGGCCCAGGCGCCGCTAGCCGAGGTCCAGCATTACTCAGCCGACATGCGATCGATCACTCAGGGTCGCGGCTTTTACTCGATGAGCTTTTCCCACTACGAGGGCGTGCCAACGCACGTTTCTCAGAAGGTTGTGGAAGAAGCGGAGAAGGCGCACGAGGCGGCCCGTTCATAGCTACTCATCGTTGACTAGATCAGCGTCCACGATACGCCAAGCATCACCCACCCTGGACCAGCGTGCCCGAACCGTGAACGACTCTTTACCAGCGTACCTAACATCGTACAAGTAATCATCACCATCGATCTCGTGGCCCAACACCTCGTAAGAGTCGATCTGCATCGCCATCCCACCTCCAGCTTGCTCCTGGAGCTTCTGTAGCGGCTCAGGCATCAGATCGCTGGTGATTTGCGGTATGTCCATACTCAGAATCGCCTTCGCGTGCCTCTCGACCAGATCTTCGATTCCACGTTCGTCCATCACACTTCCTGCCTCTCAGCTCTCGTCACCAATCGGATCACCGATCTCAGTAAGTGAACCATCTGCTTCGATCCTAACCGGCTGCAGCGTTTCAATCGCTCGATGATCCTGAGGTGACAGGTTGACCTCTATCCCGGGGAGAAGGACCGTTGGTTGGAATCCCACAAGTGACTCCGCTGCCTTCAAGACACCATCGCGATTTAGCTGGTCGCAGGACCGAGACAGAGTCTCGACCATGGTCTCCGCCAGCGCCTGTCCATAAACCGAAAGCGTTGTGACGGAAGGCCCGTCATACGTCTCCATGATCCGTTGGTGCTCGCTCAGCACGTCCGCATCATCATCTTCGATCAGGTTTAGCATGTACTGGAAGACGACGCTTCCCGCCAAGCTTTCAAATCCTTCCAGGAGATTGTCGGCTTGCGTGCCCCCTCCAATCTCTGCCGCGAGCGTGCTCGGTGTATTCACATAGCTAAGGATGAACTGGGGGATGGAGTCCTGCACGTCATCTATATTGAACACCTCAGCACTGACGGCGGGGGCCGTCGCAAGCACTACAACTTCTGCGCCGGCGTCGATCAACTCCTGAATCAATGTTTCGATCGCAGGTGGCGATTCCTCCTCGTCAGGCGAAGGAGTCCCTTCCCCCTCAAAAGGCTGCAATTCGTAAGCCACCGTGGCAACAAGAAGTTCATCGCCTGGAAACGCTCCCTCCAACGACGCCAGGTAGTCTCTTCCGAAATTCGAGTCCTCGTACAACAGGCCCACCTTCAGGCCAGCAAGGTGCTCTTTGATATAGCTCGCGATGATCGCGCCGTCACTCGCGTAATCTGGTATGAAGCCAACGCTCCACGGGAATCGATCGGTATCGCCCCAGCCAGACCATCCACTCGATAGAAACAGATCTGGGACGCCATCTTCGCTATCACCATCAGCGTTGGGATCGTTGAGATATGGCGCAACTGAGAGATGCACATCGGTGCTCTGCGCGCCAATAATCGCGAGGACGCCCTCCTCCTCCACCAACCTCTTCGTCTCTTCCAGTGCGATCTCAGGGGTGTACCTGTCGTCTGCCGCGATGACGATCACCTCGCGTCCACAAACTCCACCGGACTCCGCGCTCACGCTCGCAAAGTACGCCTGCACCGCCGAAGTTACGGCAGCGTACGGAGTCCCTCCCTCGCCCGACAGGTCATTCGTCATCCCGAGGACGATCTGGGTGTCCGACACCCCAGGCCCCGGTGTCACACCCGGACGTGAAGTGGGCGCCTCCATAGGAGTTTCAGAAGGTGTCGGCGTTGGATCGTCCGCTTGATCGTCGCCTCCGCACGCAGCCACCAAGATAATGACCACGCTCATTAGTGGTAAGAGAAACAACCGAATCTTCATAGGGAACAATGCACTGGTGATTCCTAACAACGAATGTTAGAGGTTGGGGACTTAGCAATTCAAACGCGAAGGGTCGCAGCTTACGCAGGATTAGACATTCCCGTTTAGCTACCTCTCAGGCGTGGGTCCAGAACATCTCGGAGCGCGTCGCCGAGCATGTTGAAGGCGTACACGCTCACGAAGATCGCTACGCCGGGGACCACCATGAGGTACTCGTGACCCGGACCGTAGATTCGCCCTTCCTTCGCGAGCATCTGGCCCCAGGTCGGGAACGGCGCCTGAACACCAAATCCAAGGAAGCTGATCGTCGCCTCCGCCAGTACCGCGATTCCGAGGTTCAAAGTCGCCAGGATGATCAGGACCGGCATGACGTTCGGCAAGATGTAGCGAAGGACTATCCGAGTGTCGGTCGCGCCGAGCGCACGGGCCGCTTCAATATATACGTTTTCGCGCAGCGCCAATACCGCGGACCGGATCACGCGCGAACCATACCCAGCCAGGATGATTCCGAGCGCAAAGATCACCACCGTGCTCCGGAAGAACGTGTACCAAATCCAGTCCCCATCGCTGGGATTGAGTCCGATATCCGGTCCACGGCCGATCCCCAGGAAGCCGTCTCCACCGGTACCAAGCACCGCGACGACCGTCAACAGCAGAAACAGTGCTGGCAACGCTATCCATACATCTACGAGCCGTTGGACGATCATGTCCACGCGCCCGCCAATATAGCCGCTCAGACCGCCAATCGTCAGCGACAAAGCGGCGGCGAAGATCACAGTTCCCAGTCCGACCAATACCGTGATCTGGGTACCTATGACTGCACGGCTAAAGACATCCTGCCCAAGTTTATTCGTCCCGAACCAATAATCGCCGCTCGGACCCGTAAGACCGTCGCCGAGGTGAAGCTCGTCATACGGGTAGCGAGCTATCCACGGCGAGAGCACCGCGACGACAACAACAGCAAACAGCACGAGTGCGCCGAACGCCCCCAGCGGCTTCCGGCGACAAAAGCGCGCCGTTGCCGCGAGCCAGCGCCACCGGCTTGGCTGCGCGGATTCTTCGCCGGCCTCGAATACGAGTGCTTCTTCGCGTGTCGCCATGTCTATTAGCTGTAGCGGATTCGCGGGTCCAGATAAGAATATGTTATGTCGACGGCGAAATTCAGGACGACGATGATCGTCGCTATTAGAGCGTTCACCGCGAGAACTGACAGATACTCGCGTTGCATCAATCCATCCAGGAGCATCAACCCTAGGCCCGGTATGCCAAAGATGCTTTCCAGCACGACGGTGCCACTAACGAGGATCGGCACTTGGACCCCAATGAGCGTTATGACAGGTATGAACGCGTTCTTTACCGCGTGGCGAAAGATCACTGTTCGCTCCCTAAGACCCTTCGACCACGCCGTCCGCACGTAGTCCTGGCGCAACACCTCCAGCATCTGGCCCCGCGTCAGCCTCATCACGCCGCCCGCGATAGCGAATGCAAGGATCACCGCTGGAGCCCAGAGCTGCCTCAGGTTACTCTCGGGATCGTCCCAGAGGTCCTCATAGAGGATGGGTGGGAGCAAGGCAGGGGCCCAGTTTCCGACAAGAATAAGAAAGAGCACGGCCAAGAAAAATCCGGGCATCGCCAGCATGAAGATCGCCGAACTCCTCGCCACATAGTCGATCATCGAATCTTGTCGGACTGCCGACAGAATGCCGATGGGGATGGCGATGATCAGGGATAACGCTAGCGCCATCGCCGACAACTGCAAAGTCACCGGAGCGCGGTTCAGGAGTTCGTCGCCGATCGGTTTGCCCCCACGAAACGTCTGTCCGAAGTCCCCCTGTACCACGCCACCGAGCCATTCGGCCCAGCGAACGACGAAAAATTTGTTGAGACCAAGGTCAGCCTCGATACTCTCCCTCGTCAGTTCATCGTTGAACGTCGCTGACTCAGCGAGAATGATGTCGGCAACGCTGCCGGGGAGGAGCGTCAGCAGCCAGGTCATCAGCAACGTGACGCCGAGCACCGTCGGCACGATCAACAGTGCTCGGCGGATGATGTACTGTCTCACCTAGCCAGCCCTAGCGTCGCACACGCCTCGTCGAGTCCTTCGGCGCGTTAAGCGGTGTCCAGCCAGAGATCGGCGAGCGTCTCTACCCCAGCCCCATAGCCACGTGTTGTATGTGCCACGTTCTTCACGTGTGGCAGGTAGATCGACACGTTCGACAATCCGGGCCAAGGTATCAAGTACATGCTCTCGGCCATGTTTCGTTGGATCTCACGCACGATCTCAACCCGCTTGTCGAAGTCCAGCTCACCCGCCTGCGCAGTCCAGAGGTCCAAAAGCTCTTGGTCTCCCGCTGGCGAGTTGTCAGGAAGATCCTCGTTTCCGCGTGGACCCCAGTTGTGACGGGCGCTGGTCGGATGGAAGATCGTGAAGAAATTGTTGTGCGGGTCCATCGGGCTGCCTTGCAGAGGCGCGATTCCGAGTTCGTTCTCCGCGATCTCACCGAAGAACGTGGTGCTGATATAGCCTCCGTACTCCGCGTAGTCGAAGTTAAATCGGAAGTTCGCGTCCTTTGCTGACCCCCCGAAGGCCTCCATACGGTCTCCGTAGGCTGGGCCGTATACGCTCGACGTGGTTGCCGCTAGCTCGATACCATTGGGATACCCGGCCTCCGCCAGAAGACGCGCGGCCTCCTCCAAATCCCGCTTGTAGTACTTGGCATTCGGTCCGAAGTCAGGATCCGTCAGCGGGTCCATGTAGAACTTGTCGAACATCGAGATGTGCGTCAACGAGGCTGCCGCGCCCGGCTCGTCGAACTGAGCGAGGATACCTTCACGGTCGATCGACATGGAAAGGGCCTGCCGTACTCGGACGTCGTCGAACGGCTTCTCCGCGAAGTTGAAGTAGGCGCCGCCCCAGACGTGCTCAGGTCCGGTCTGCAGGGTCGCCTCTGGCAGCTCGCTAACTGCGCGGTTCCACAGACTGCCGTCCCAGAGGCTACCGTCTAGGTTCCCATCTTTAAGGTTCTGTATGATCGTCTCTGGATCGCTGATCAGCAACGCCTCGATCGCATCCATATACGGTTTCGGTGCATCGTAATAGTCAGGGTTCTTACGCCAGCGAATCACCACGTCCGGGTCCCACTCCTCGAATATCCAGGGGCCCGAGCCGATTGGCGCATTGAGAAGCTCTTGATCAACGACTTCAGCCGGGATGATCCACGGTCCACCGTCGTTGTTACCGAAGAGAACCTGGAACGCAGGAGCAAAGGGCCGGTGCAACGTGATCGTAAACGTCTTCTCGCCCGTCACCGTCACGTCCGCCACGGCACCCAACCAGGTACCCCTGTTCGGTGAGTCAGTCGCGAAGCGATCGATGGCGATCTTGACGTCCTCGGCCGTCACTGAACGTCCGTTAACCGGTGCGACGTCATGGAAATTCAGGTTATCGCGGAGCTTGAAGTTGAGAGTAACCCCGTCGTCAACAACTTCGGGCGGGCCTTCGCAGGCGTCACCGACGATGTTGCTGAAGTCGATCTGTATGCTGTCATATCCATTAACCTGAGTGACTCGTCCGGGATCGAACTTCAGCAGCCGGCTGTAGTGGAACGCCGCCGGGATCTGCGCCAGAAACGTGAGTTCGGTGTTGGCCGCCAGGCTCGGGGGATTACCAGTTGAGAGCCCAACTAGAGGCGTCCGGTACGTCCCACCAGAAACCGGCGTGCCATCACCACCACCACCAGCGACACCCTCGTCGTCATCACCACACCCGACAACCCCTGCAACAGCTAGACCAGCACCGCCGATCGCAGAGACCTGAATGAGGCGACGACGGTTAATCCGCTGTCGCCAGAAACGCTTCCAGTAGTTACTCTCCGGAGCCATGCAGAACCCCTCCTAATCGGACTTTCGTCCATCTGAACAGCCGCTTCTAGTCGTCAGGTTATAGACGATGCAGGGGTCATTGTCAAGCGCTAATTCAAGAATTACGCTTCGTTTACGAAATCTACTTGTTGATACATTATGCGCCTACGACCGCGGGTCACTCAGCGCCAACCACTCTCAAAAAGCGGTGCTTCCCGACTCGCAGCGTGGAGCCGACCTTCACAGTCGCCACCGTATCGGTGACGATCTCTCCATCTATCTCAACCGCACGCTGTTGAATCAGCCGGCGTGCTTCGCTCGTACTCGACGCCGCGCCGTGCTGTGTCAGGAGAGCCGGCAGCTTCACACTGAATGAATCAGCCGGTCCGTCCCTATCGGCCAACGGCAGTCGATCGGACGGAATTTCCGTCGCTAATTCCGCCGAGATCTCCCCCTGGCTAAAGGTGCGAACGAAGTGGGACTCGGCCTCTTGGGCATCCGTTTCAGAGTGGAACTGGGTCACGATCTCCCGTGCTAGCCTCTTTTTATGTTCCATTGGATTAGCGCTGCTATCCTCTACGACGCGACGGACCTCGGCGATCTCTTCGTCGGGCACATCGGTCAGCAGGTCGAAGTAATCGCCGATCAGCGCATCTGGAATTGACATCAGCTTTCCGTACATGTCGTGAGCCGGAGCGTCGATGCCGATGAAGTTGTCGAACGATTGGCTCATCTTACGTTTGCCGTCCAGACCGATCAGCATCGGCACTAACAACACTGCTTGGCCTTGCCCTGCAGGACCACATTTCAACCCCATCTCTCGCTGCAGCTCTCGTCCGACGAGAATGTTGAACTTCTGATCCGTACCACCGAACTCGACATCGGACTCAATTGCCACAGAATCGTAGCCCTGGAGCAGCGGGTAGAGCAGCTCGTGAATGCCGATCGGATGCTGCCCCTTATAACGCTTTGAGAAATCGTCGCGCTCAAGTAGCTGCGCCACGGTGAACCTGGCTGACAAACGGACCACGTCGGCCAAAGTGAACTCGTTGAACCACTCGGTCTGACGCCGAACCTCTGTCTGGGAACGATCTAGTATCTTGAAGAACTGCTCCAGAATAGCGGTCGAGTTAGCCGTCACCTCTTCTTCGGTCAACATCTGCCGGGTCTCCGACCTTCCAGACGGATCGCCGATGCGGGCGGTCCAATCGCCGATGATGACGACGACTGTATGGCCGAGGTCCTGAAGTTGGCGCAGCTTTCGGATCCCTACAGCCCAACCCATGGTAATGACCGGCTTGGTCGGGTCGAAGCCCATCTTGATACGAAGTCGGCGCCCGGACCGAAGACCCTGCACGAATTCATCGTGAGGCACCACCTCCGCCACCGCCCGTTCAGTGATGCGTTTTACTTCTTCGTCGCTGGGAATTCGAACCTCATCCGTGGACACGAAAATACTCCCGCGTCTCGCTGATGTCCCGATGCATCCTCTCGATCAGGTCGTCCGCGGATTGGAACTTCTCCTCGCCACGAACGCGATGAAGAAGGTCGATGCGTATTTCTTGCCCGTAGATGTCTTCATCGAAGTCCAGTATGTACGTCTCCACTACTGGTCGGGCGCTTTCCTCAAACGTCGGTCGCACCCCTATGCTGGTGCATGCTTGATACGTGCTTTCTCGAACGTAAGCGCGAGTTACGTAGATACCGTAATCAGGAAGAGCATGATCTAGTCCAACGCCAATGTTAGCGGTTGGAAATCCGAGTTCCCGCCCGCGTTTATCTCCAGCCACAACCGGTCCTCTAAGCGAAAAGGGTCGCCCTAGCAGCCTCGACACCAGATCTACGTTCCCAGCGTATAACGCTTCGCGCACGGCGCTTGAACCCACTTTAACGTTGCCCTCCTCAAGCAACGACGCAACGCCGACCCGGAACCCTCTTCTCGCTCCAATCTCTTTCGCTACCTCCACCGTGCCAGCCCGGTTACGCCCGAGGGCAAAGTCCGGCCCAACGACCAGAAGCTTCATCTTCAGCTCGTCAATCAGCAGAACCAAGAAGTCCTCCGGAGAAATCTGAGATAACTGCGACGTGAATGACAGGACCGCCACGGCGTCCAATCCAAGGCCCTGGAGCAGCTCGACTCGCTCCTCCAACGAAGTGAGGTATGTAACCGCTGAGCCCGGACTCAATACCGTGCGTGGATGAGGGTTGAACGTGACGGCCAGCGTGGCAAGCCCCTCATCTTGTGCCTGAGTTACGAGTTGCGTCACGAGATGCTGGTGCCCGCGATGAACCCCGTCAAACACGCCGATGGTGACAGCCGACGGGCGTCCGGGAGCGACTCTAGCGAGTTCACGTCGCGCAAGGTTGGCGGTCAAGGGGACGATGCCTGAACTAGCGCTCTCAGATTCTTTTCCGGTGTCGTGGGCGGAATCGCACACCCGGGCGACAGAAGGAAACGTCGAGAACCGGCCTCAAGAATTGAGCGATGCGCCTCTTTCACCACCTCCGCGGGCGTGCCTTTCGGAAGTATCGTTTCATGTGAGGACCCACCAATCACCGCCCGGTCGGTGTGCGATAGAACTTCGCCTGGTGAAGGGTTCGTCCTGTCCTGCGTATCCCAGTTGAACGCCGCTACGGGGTACTCCAGCATCCTCATCAGGTGGTTGTTACTACGACAAACATGAAGGATGTTGAACTCGGCATCCTGCACTTCTCCTAGCACCTTCAAATCGTACGGCCTCGCGAACGTTTCGTAGTCACCCCAGGACATCACATCAGCGGAACCCCACTCAACCGTAGCGAAGAATATCCCATCCGCCCCGGCCCTGATACACGCCCGGCTGAACTTCGCCATCGTCTCGGTCACTGCATCAAGCGCTTTGAGCATCGCGTCCGGCTCGTCGCGCATCATACGTTGTATGAATTTCGTTGACCCGGCAGCACAACTCAACGAGGCGATGGGTGAAAACACAGTCTGAACCAAAGGCGCTACGCCCTTCATTTGCTTGGCAACCAACTTCACCGACTCGATCTGTTCAGCCAGCTCCCGCTTCCTCAAGTCGACGGGCTTCAGTTTTGATAACTCTTTGGCCGACGTAAACGCCGGTTCTGTCATGTCCGGTTGACGATCGTCATTGGGTTCGAAGGTCGCGCCCCAGGCCTCGCCGTAATATGACGCCCGCGGATTGAGCTTGATCCAATCCCAGTCGTAGGCCTTGTAAGCCTCGATAGTAGCCTCAGCAAGCGACTTCGCCGACCATTCTCTCGGGAAATCGTGCCACCACGCTGACACCGGAACATGATCGACCTCATCGCCTCTTAAAGCCGCGCGCACCCGGCCTCGCTTCGTCATCTCCTCGACCATCGCGAGTGTAAGTTTACGGGAAAGGTGTCAAGGCGGCTAGCGAGACACCTATGCTTCGGCCGGCGCTGCCTCGCGGCTCAAGACGATATCCCCAAACGCGGTTTCCTGATCAGCCCACAGCTGACCGGATTTAATTAGCTCCAGTACCGCCAAGAACAGAACCACGATTTCAGTTCGCGTCTCGCAAGCCTCCAAGAGCGGACGGAAGCGTAGGCGGCCATTCCGTTTCGACATCGCTGCTTCAAGCTCTTGAACCTTCTCGTTCACGGTCACTGGCTCGATCTGGATCACGGCCTCTTCAGGCTCCTTCGGGCTGCGCGCGATCGCCTCCTTCACCGCGTCTCTAAGCGCGTCGAGCGTGATACCTTCAAGCCCCGGGGGAAGCTGAACCTTGGGTGCTGAGGCCTGCCTTGCGTAGGTACGGGCTCCCTCCTCTTCCAGTTCTCGAAAGAGATCAACCGCATCACGGAAGCGCTTGTGCTCTTGAAGAAGGTCGATGAGTTCTCCGCTTGCCTCATCGATTCGATCTTCTAGGTCGTCCTCTGGTTCCTTCGGAGCCTCCAGTAGAGCCGTCGACTTGACGAGAAGGAGCTTAGATCCGAACGCGATGAATTCGGTTATCTCGTCAGCATCAATTTGATCCACTGAATCGATCGTTGACCAGTACTGGTCAGCGACCGCTGCTACCGAGAGCGTCGTGATGTCCAGGTTCTGAGTCTCGATCAGTTCTAAGAGCAGATCGATCGGCCCGTCAAAGCCATCAACAGAGATATGCACCATGTCTCGCATTATATCGAGCTGGAGCTGGGAACGGCTAATCGACCTAGACAGTTTAGCAGTCATCTATCAAGGTATCTCATCCAGAACACAATAGGACTCCCACTATTATAGCGATCAAGTTCAACGGTTCTGGAACCGACTGTGCAGTTCATCAGTAGTAGTAAGTGAGCGTGAGGGATCCCGAAGAAGAGCAAACCCTGATCGCGAGGGCAAGATCCGGCGATGCCCAAGCATTCCAGGGCTTGGTCGAGATATATGAGCAACAGGTATTTCGTGCTGCCTTCTTGGTCTTGCACGACGCGGATGAGGCGCGGGACGTAGCGCAAGAGACGTTCATGCGAGGCTACAAAGCCATGAGCAGGTTCAAAGACGAACAGCCCTTCCGACCATGGATTCTCAAGATCGCGGTCAACCAAGCGCTGACAACGTTGCGCCAAATTCAGCGCAGGCGCGAACGGCGTGTTAAGACATCTGTCGCAGAGGTCGATTACACCATCGACGAGGCACTGATCGACAGGGAACGTGCCGCCTCGCTTATCGCTGCACTCAACCAGATGAAGGAAAAAGAGCGAATCGTCATCTACCTCAAATACTTCATGGACCTCAGCGAGAAGGAACTTTCGCACTATCTCGGTTGCGCTCAAGGCACCGTCAAATCCCGACTCCATCGGGCTCTCGCCAAGCTTCGGAAAGTTGTCGTCGACGACTATCCCCAACTCTTGGAGGAGCAAAAGTGATCGAACGCGACATCGCGCGCCTCGAACGAAGTCTGGAACTGCTGGCACGCGCAATAGTCTACCCCACGACACCGCCGATCGCCGAGCAAATCACGAGCCGGCTTCACGACGAAACGGCTTCGCCCCGTGTGGCTCCCGCATGGGCGCTAGCGGGCGTTGCGATGACCGGACTGATCGTACTTATCGCCGCTTTGGTCAGCACAGTGTCCCCGCTGCGTGATGCCGTCGCCGATGTCCTCGACCGCGTCAACATATTCGAAGCTGATGAGCCTTCGTCGAGCATCACGCGCGACATTGAAGGCTTCCCGGTGTCGCTGAATGCCGCCGAGGACGCTCTTGGATTCGAGATCCTCAGGCCGGCTTACCCAAAGGGTGCCACAATTGACGAACTCTTACTGCAAGAATTCGGCGAGGTTAGAGTCGCCGTCCTGTTCGTCGAGCATCCAGTGTTTGAGAGCTTTGCGCTCTTCCAGACGAACGCCACCGTCGGCAAGGGGCTCTCGTCAACGGCGCAAGCGGAGGCGGTGGAAGGCTTCCACGAAGACGCATTCTGGCTGCGGGGGCTTCGCATCGTTCAATACCAGGGTTCGGACGGCGAAGTCCTCGAGGAGTCCATACGTGCAACTGAGGCCAACACCCTCGTTTGGGAGCAGGATGGGCGCGTCTTCCGCCTCGAAGGGAACCTTTCACTGGAGGACGCAGTACTAATAGCACGATCTCTACGTTAGGAGACCGGGTTTATGCGAGTCGCGGCGGCCCGTCCGCCTTGATCGTCCTCGCTCTCACAGCTTCTGCCTGTGGGGACATTCGGGTGAACCGATCCTTGCCGCCAAGCCTTCGGAGGTGGCCGTCGCGACCGCCCGGCCCTCCACGTTGGATCCTCCCATACCCCTCGGAGCCTTGCTGACCGCAGCCGGCAAACTACGTCCTCGACATGAAAGACGGGCCATGGCTGAACTTCTGCTCGACCAGCCCTGGGGGCTTCCGGGCGGTCGACTGGCTGCAATAGCTCCTAACTCTCTCGCCTTATAGAATCGACCGCAATGCCCCCGAAGACGTCGCGATATCTCACCAACCTTCTCAAACTGCTTCAACTGGACCAACTTGATCGCGACATGTTTCTCGGCGATCCAGGCGACGGCAGCGGCCGCCTGTTTGGCGGGCTCGTCGCAGCTCAGGCTGTGGTAGCCGCATACGGCACGGTAGACGAAGGGGCTATCCACTCGCTTCACTCGTACTTCCTTCGTCCGGGCCGTCACGATGCACCGATACGGTTTGTAGTCGACCGAATCCGAGACGGACGGACGTTTACGACACGCGACGTCGTCGCCTATCAGGCCGGAGAAGCGATCTTCAACGTCTCCTGTAGCTTCGCGAAGCCAGAAAAGGGTGTCTCACACCAGGAGCCAATGCCTGACGTGCCCGCGCCAGATGGATTGCCAGCCTGGGACCGCGTGCGACCAGATCGCACCGAGGAAGAGCGGCGTTGGCATCGCACGCGGCCGATTGACGTTCGCTCCTGCGATCCAGACACAAAGTGGCGCGATGAGCCGCCGCACCGCCGTGTCTGGATACGTCCCCGCGGCGTGCTTCCTGACGACCAGGTGCTGCACGCCGCAGTGATGGCATACGCCAGCGACTCCGGTTTCCTGAGCACAGCGCACCTGGCACTCAGAATCGAAGGGCGCTGGGAATCCTCCGCAAGCCTCGACCACACGATCTGGTTCCACCACCCGCCACACTTCGATGACTGGTTGCTTTTCACGAGCTACTCGCCAATTGCTCATGCCGCTCGAGTGTTAATCCATGGACAGATGCACCGTCGCGACGGCACACAGGTAGCGTCAATCGCGCAGGAAGGCCTCATCCGCACACCGCGGAAGCCGAAGCGCCGCAAATCCAAATAACCCGTGCGCGACCCTCACGGGCCGCGCACTCTTCCGCCGCTATTGTGTTCTTAGCTTGCCTTTCGCGCGGCCCCCTGTGCGCCGATGGCGGGCGCCAGCGGGCGACCAACAGCCTCCGCCACCACGGCAACCTTCTGCATCAGTTTCTCGAAGTTTTCCGGTGTGAGGGACTGGGCTCCATCCGAGAGTGCCTGATCGGGATTCGGGTGAACCTCAATCTGGAGACCGTCCGCACCGCACGCAATCGCGGCCAGTCCCACGGGCTCGACCAAGCTCCACTTGCCGGTGGCATGACTTGGATCGCCGATCACAGGTAGATGCGAAAGCTGTTTCACCAGCGCGATCGCGTTGACGTCGAAGGTGAACCGTGTCGCCGTTTCATACGTCCGAATCCCGCGCTCGCAGAGAATGACATCGCGATTGCCGTGAGAGAGAATGTACTCCGCCGCCAGCAGCCACTCCTCAATCGTGGCGTTTAAGCCACGCTTCAGCATGACCGGCTTGCCCGAACGGCCGACTTCGTCGAGGAGCGTGAAGTTCTGCATATTCCTGGCGCCGATCTGGAGCACGTCGGCGTACCGCGCTACAAGATCGACGTCACGCGGGTCCATGACCTCTGTAATCACCGGTAGGCCGGTTTCGTCACGCGCGGCCGCCAGGATCTGTAACCCTTTCTCTCCGTGGCCGCGGAAGGCATACGGGCTCGTCCGGGGCTTGAACGCGCCACCTCGCAAGAGATGGCCGCCAGCCTCTTTGACCGCCTTAGCCGTGACCAACACGTTCTCCTCAGTGTCAACTGAGCACGGACCGCCCATCACAACCACTCGTCCGCCGCCAATCTCCACCGGACCGACCTTGACGACAGTGTCGTATGGATTGACTTCTCGGCTGGCCAGCTTGAACGGCTTGCTGATGCGCACTACGGCGTCAACGCCGTCGATTACGCCAAGCTCATCTGTCAACTCTGGATACACGTGACCCAGGACCGCAATCACGTTTCTCTCTTCCCCGTGAATTCGCTGCTCTTTGAATCCTAGCTGACGCACTTGCTTCTGTACTGCGAGGATCTGCTCCTCTGTTGCTCCCGTCTTCATTACAACAATCATCTGCTTTCTCCTTGACGAATCGCTTCTTTCCCGGTTACTCCCGGGCCGTTAGCGAATCTGGCTCTCGATATCGGGGCGCAGGACTCGCGCTCCGCGCAAGTACACGTGCCTGATTTCGCTTCTCGCTTGCTCCGTGTTGACGTGGATGAGAATCCGTAGACACATGGGTAATGCGCCCGGTTTGTTCATCTCGTGTCCACAGAGCAGTGCCACATCATCCCAACCCATCCGTCGCGCGGCGAGGGCGGGAAACTCAGCGTTGAGGTCTTGCGTCACGGTGAAGAACGCTGAAGCGACGGATTCTTCGTCCAAGTCGTTCGCCTTCATCATCGCCGTGAGGAGTTCTTCTGTCGCTTGCAGAATAGCCTCTGCTGAGTTCACCTCGACCGTAGTGGCGCCTCTCACGCCCCGCGTCATCATGCCGATCCCCAAGACCTGTCCGGTCCCACCGGCCGCAGGGCACAGCGCGGCTCTGAGTCCACGTTACCTTGAGCCAAATACACCGGCCCGGGAGCCGCCACAATAGACACAGCCGACGGATCCACTTGGGATCCGAGCGGCCTCACGTGGCTGCTCGCCGCCGGCCGGTAACCACCTCCGCATAACGCTTTAACCTCGCTGCTTGTTCTGACGGATCGGATCGATCGATCTCGTCGATAATTGCACTTCCGATAACGGCCGCGTCTGCGATGCGGCCAACTGACTGGAAGTGCTTAGGCTGAGATATACCAAAACCTACCGCTATTGGCAAGCGGACAAACCGCCGCACACGCTTGATGAACTGCTCAAGATTGGCTGGCAACTCATCCCTCACCCCCGTAACACCGGTCAGGCTCATACAATAGACGAATCCGCTCGCAAGCTTCGCTACTTGTTTTATCCTCTCGTCTGTACTCGTCGGTGCGAGTAGGTATATCAGTCGAAGGCTGCTGGCGAGACACGCCTGCCGCATCTGGTTCGACTCCTCGGGTGGGAGGTCTACGACTATCAGGCCGTCAGCGCCTGCCTCGGATGCGTCGGCCGCGAATCGTTCGATCCCGTAAGCGATGATCGGGTTGTAGTAGCCCATCAGCACCAACGGCGTCTCAACTCCCTCGTCCCGCAGCTGCCTCGCGCGATCCAAGCATCCGGCGAGAGTAACACCGTTCTCCAGTGCCTTAGACGAGGACCTCTGGATGGTCTTGCCCTCCCCGAGCGGGTCAGAGAAAGGAACGCCGAGTTCGATGATATCTGCACCACCCTCGATCAAGGCACGAACCTGCTCGGACGTTGATTCAACATCCGGATACCCTACAGTCACGAACGCGATAAACCCCGTCCGCGACTCCCGTCGCATCCGTTCGAACGCGGCCTCGATGCGGCCGTTTGCCATATCGTCAGAAGTCATGACGTTGCTAACCCTGTCCCAAGACTAAAGAGATTGAATAAGAAATGAGCCCCCATCGATGGGTAAAGCGATCCTGAGTAGACGTATCCCCATGCGAATATGGCCCCGACCAACGATATCGGAGGCACCAGGTAGAAGGCCCCTGGATTACCCAAATGCGCTACACCGAACAGAAGACCGCTCCCAAGGGCGCCACCTACCAGACCCCAGCGTTTCCGAAGGCCGCCGAAGATAAATCCCCGGAAGAACGTCTCTTCCATCACGGGCGCGAACAGCAGGGAAAGGATCGCTACAGCTACCAACGGCCCTATATTATCGAAGACTTCGTCAGGGAGGTCCGCGTCAGGACTGACTCCGGCCAACTCTAGAATCCCGAAATATCCGACCACGACTCCCAAACTACCGAGAAAAAGGCCTACCGCGAGCAGCACTCCGCCCCGATCCGGTGGTCTGATGCCTAGCTTCTCCCGTGACACGCGATACTTGCGCACACTGAAGGCGAACGCTGCCGCGACAAACACGATCTCAAGCGGAAGGCTCAACACGAGTACGGCGGTCAGGGCAGTCGGATCATCCTCGATGTTGGCGTCGCCCGCTATCAGAAAGCCAATCCCCGCGGCGATTAGAGAAACAACGATGATCCCGAGTATCACCAAGCCAATGGCCCTGCCCATATCTCCTGGCGTCCAGGGCACACCGTTGTCTTCGAACCGGGTGTGGTCGGGGGGTTGGCGCGATTCGAGGTCTTGCATTCGTACTTTCAGTGTATCGGACGGGCGACCACCCAAGAAACAGCAACCCAGCGCAGTTCGTTGACCGCGTTGAAATGCCGGTGGTATCGTTTGCTCAGGCCCAGCAGCTGGGCACCAACACACGGTGGGCGTAGCGTAGCGGTTAACGCGCCAGGTTGTGGCCCTGGAGATCGAGGGTTCAAATCCCTCCGTCCACCCCAATTCCGAGCCCTGATTCGGCGGCGCATCTCGCGTCGCCGTTTTACGTCAGTTGATCGATCAGCAGACTCCCAAGGCCCAGCAGGAAGAAGAAGCCAAGGATATCCGTCGACGCCGTGAGGAACACGCTCGACGCCATCGCTGGATCCTGACGAAACGCTTTCAGAGTCAGTGGGATTACGGACCCAAGGACCCCGGCGACCAGCATGTTCAACATCATCGCCACCCCAACCACAACACCCCACGCCCAAGCACCCTGCCAGGCATAAGCGATGCCACCAACGAGTAGGCCAAACACCACGCCACGAATTATTCCCAGCAAGAACTCCTTGGTGAGTATCCGCTGAGCGTCATGAGGTTCAACTTCGCCCAACGTTAAACCGCGGACCACGATCGTGATCGTCTGTATTCCAGCGTTTCCCCCGACACCAGCAACAATCGGCATGAAGATCGCCAGCGCGGCCGCTCGCTGGATCGTCCCTTCGAACGCCGCAATCAGACCGCCAGCCGCGAACAGCGTCGCAACGTTCACGATAAGCCACGGGATGCGTCGGCGGGCAGACACCTGAAGCGGGGAGAACACAGTTTCCTCGCCATAGAGGCCCGCCATGCGATACATGTCCTCCGTCGCCTCTTCGGTAATCACGTCAATGATGTCGTCGGACGTGATGATCCCCTCGAGGACGCCATCTTCGCTAACGACCGGCAGGGCGCGCAGCCGATAACGTTGCAGCAGTTGAGCCGCCTCCTCCTGGTCGGTCCCGGGCAGGACAGAAGCGACGTCGGGGTTCATAACTTCCTCGATCCGAGTGCCCGCGCTCGATATCACTAACTGCCTGAGCGCAACGACTCCCTGCATGCGATTTTTCGCGTCGAGGACGTAGAGGTAGTACACCTCCTCCGCGACCGGCCTTCTCACGCGGAGGAACGAAAGCGCCTCCTGAACCGTCATCTCCTTATGCAGCGCGACGTAGCCCGGCGTCATGATCCCGCCGGCGGTCTCGTCGGCGTGGCGCAGCAGAGGCGTCACCTCGGAGGCCGTCTGCATACCTGACAAGGTGCGCACGGACTCGGACGGGGGCAGCATCTTCAACACGTCAACGGCGACATCGTAGTCGGTCAGATCAAGGATGCGAGCCAGGCTCGCACGCGGCATCAGTTCAACAACCTCGCGCAGAGGCTCTTCGTCCAGATGCTCTATTAGGTGCGCTTGCTGCTCGGCGGCAAGGAGCCCAAGCATGGCGCTCCGCGCCGACTCCTCAAGCCGCGGGAAGAGGTCGGCGGCGTCCGCGCCGTGCATCTCCATGACAAGTTCGCGTGCGGCCTCGATATCGTCGCCATGGAGCAGCTCTTCGGCTCGGCGGAAGAGCTCAGCTCGTTCCTCATCGGAGGTGACGACGCGGTCGGGTACGGGGCTGAAATCAGGATCGCGGGACATAGTGGCAACGCTCCGGAGCGGACTCCATTAGAGCACAGGGCTCAGCGGACAACAACGGGCACCAGGGGAGGCCTCCTCGACGACTGGCTGGGCTAGCCGCCGCAACACCATCGGGTCATTCGATGTATGGTGTCAGGCGGTATTGACGGACGCGGCGCGCCATCTCTCGAGCGTCCCTGCCACAGAGGGGCTCGGCGCGCCGCCGGACTCCGGCACCGGTCCAAGATGCCGAACACGCCGATTATAGCACCGTCGGCCAGCCGTCTGGTGAGGATATGACACTGAGAGTACGTAGGGTCGACACGGTGCTAACGCAGAGGGCCCAGCAGGTGGGCCGCCGCCGGGCCGATCGGCTGGACTAGCGGCTGCGCGGATCAAGCGCGTCCCTGAGGCCATCGCCCAGGAACGTGAAACAAAGCATCAGGAGCGCGATGGCACCCGCCGGGAAAATTACCAGCCAGACGTTGACTTGGATGTAGTTGTAGCCGTCGGAAACTAGGCGGCCGAGGCTGGCAGTCGGGGGCGGCAGGCCGAAGCCGATGAACCCGAGCACGGCCTCGGCGAAGATCGCGAGCGGTATGCCGAACACCACTGCGACGGTCACTGGGCCAAGAGTGTTTGGCAGCATGTGCTGGAAGACAATCCGCCATCCGGGCGCGCCGATAGCGCGGGCCGCCACAACAAAATCGCGCTCCCTGAGCGAGAGCATCTGGCCGCGGATGAGCCGGGCAATCGTCACCCAACCAACGAAAGCGATCGCGAAGATCATCTGTAGCACCGGGTCGCCGAGGATCGGCCAGTCTCTCCCCTGCAAAACGGAGCGTAGGAGGATGATGAACAGTAGATCCGGAAACGCGTAGGCAAGGTCTGTGATCCTCATCATCAGGTTATCGAGGAAGCGGCCGCCAATGGCAGCGATACTGCCGACGAGGAGGCCGATAGTGAGGACCACTACCTGCACACCGAGGCCGATCTGGAGCGAGATCAGCGTCCCCTGCATCACGCGGGACCAGGTGTCGCGGCCCAGTATATCGGTGCCGAAGAAATGGTCCCAGCTCGGAGCCTCGTGCCGGCCTGCCGGCAACGCGTCCCCGAGCGCCGAGGGCTCATAGCGTTGTACCGCATCGACGTAGTTGCCGAGCAAGACGACCACAGCGAGAGCACCAAGGACGAACAGCGACACCAACGCCAGCCTGTTTTGCATGAGGCGGTGAAGCGCATCCGACCAGAGGCCGCGCTGAGGTGGCAGCTCAAACGTGTCCTCTAACTCTAGGGCGACCGCTCTCACGTCGGCCATCGGCTAGCTCACTTGTACCTGATACGCGGGTCGGACCATGCGTAGGTGATGTCCACTATCAGGTTCGCGAAGGCTACTACCGTAGCAAAGAAGATCGTCGTGCCCATGATCACACCGTAGTCGCGGCTGCCGATGGCGGTCACGAAGTGGCGCCCCACACCGTTGATCGCGAACACTCGCTCGACGATGAACGAGCCCGTCAC
The DNA here is from genome assembly GCA_022574655.1 of Chloroflexota bacterium. Classification (GTDB taxonomy): domain Bacteria; phylum Chloroflexota; class Dehalococcoidia; order SM23-28-2; family RBG-16-64-32; genus JACZRQ01. The sequence continues at coordinate 9,606 of JACZRQ010000020.1, read as the reverse complement.
CAGAAAGGCGAAGATCGGTCCCATGACAGTGAGAATCGGGACCATCGAGTTCTTAATGGTGTGACGGAGAACGACAACCCATTCCTGGAGCCCCTTGGCACGAGCGGTGCGGATGTAGTCCTGTCCCAGCACTTCGAGCACGCTGGCCCGGGTAATGCGCGCGATGTATGCGGCTGGCAGGGTGCCGAGGGAGATGATCGGCAGCACCATCTTCCGATAGTTACCGAACTCCCAACCGAGCACGTCGAACCAGCCCAGTTGGACGGAGAAGATGACGACAAGGAAGACGGCAATGATGAAGTTGGGCATGGCGGTGCCGGCGGTGGAGAAGAAGACACTTAAGTAGTCCAAAAACCTGTTGTGGTTGAGAGCGGCGACCACGCCCAGAGTCATGCCGACGACGACGGCATATAAGAAGGCGGTCATCCCCAGCTGCACCGATACCGTCAACCCTTCGCTGATGATCGTATTGACCTGGCGGCCGTTTTCGAACGATACACCGAGATCCAGCTTGGGCCCGGCAAGCTTCCCAGGACCCAGGCCGACCCCGAGCACCTTGTCGTAGGTGATTGGCTCGACCATATTCCAGAGGAAGAGCCCGTACTGCTCGACCAACGGTTTGTCGAGGTTGTACTTGGCCGCCAGGTTTGCCTTGACCGCCTCCGGAAGCTCCTTTTCGCGGTCGAAGGGGCCTCCCTCAACCGCATGCATGAGAAAAAACGTAACCGTGGCAACCGCCCACAGCACCGGGATGATCCAAAGAATCCTTCGGATTACGTAGCCAGTCATGCTCTTACCATTATCCGCTCGATATTGTGAGGGTATCAACTGCGGGAGCCCTTAACGGGCTCCCGCAGTCGTTCAGCCTTTTTTCAGACTAGCTTGGTGGTACTAGCGATTACTCGGGAATACCCCACGCTTCAGCAATCCAGTCACCGGCGATGACCGCATCCTGACCCGCGGCGTTCTCGACGAGACCGATCGTATCCGGGTTAATCAGGTAGTGGTTGGCCAAATGCAGTCCCACACCGATTCCGCACACTCGCGTCACGATGAGTTCGTTGATCTCTTCGTAGAGAGCGAGTCTTGCGTCGTTGTCCGTGTTGAACCTCGCCTGGTCGACCAGAGCATCGATGTCCGGGTCGCTGCAGTTGTAGTTGTTCAGACTACCACCGGTGTCGTAGAGGCCGAGGATCCAGTTCTCCGGGTCCGGGTAGTCCTGAATCCAGCCACCCGGGAACAACTCGAAGTCCTCGGCGGTGAACCGGGCCGAGCGGGTCGCGCCATCCACCACCTCGATGTCGATCGATATCCCAAGGTGCTCCGCGAACTCCTGCTGATGGAATTCGGCCTGGCAGTTCGCCGCAGGACTGTCGCGGATCAGGATTGAAAGAGTCGGGAAGCCAGCACCATCCCCGAACCCCGCGTCCGAGAGATGACCCTGAGCTGCGGCAACATCGAAGCCGATGACATCCTCATAGGCATCGGGCGCCGCGCCGCCGCTGACTTGGGGAACCCAGCTGGTCGTCGGTACCCGGCCACTGCCGAAGCAGGTCGCGTTGAGGGTGTCCCAGTCAGTCGCACGCTGTAGGGCGAGGCGCACATCCAAGTCAGCAAGCGTCTCGTTAGTGGTCTGCATTTCGAGCCCGACGGTGCCGGGGAACAGTACCAGCAGGTATCCGGTGGACTCGAATTCTACCTGAATCGTCTCGAGCTGTGCCTCGTCGACGTTGGCGAAGTCGACTTCGCCGGTCCGGAACGCGTTGTTCGAAACGGACTCGTCGTCGATGAAGCGGAGAGTGATCTTGTCAAGCGTTGGCTGGATATCACCCGACCAGTTCGGGTTCGGGGCCAGCTCGGCACTATCGCCGGGGTTGTAGGCCGTCAGCATGTACGGACCGTTGTAGGCAAGCTGGCCGGGAGCGTCCGGCCCGGGCTCCGGCCACGGATCTCCGGAGTTGGGGAAGAGGTGCGCAGGCGCCGGGAACGTCATCCACAGCGAGAGGATGATCGAGAACGTCGGCTGCGCCTGAGCAAGGGTGATCTGCAGAGTGGTGTCGTCGAGTGCTTCAACACCAACCACGCCCTCAAGGGCGGCATCGAAACCGGCCTCGTTGCCGTAGTGGTCGTCGCAGCCCAAGATGCTGGTGAGAACGTACTGGTACTCGCCAGCGTTGTCCGGGTTGCATGTGCGTAGAATGCCCAGGGCGAAGTCCTCTGCCGTGAGGTCGTCACCATCGGACCAGAGCAACCCGTCGCGGATCGTGATCGTATAGACGGTGTCGTCCTCGGAAAGTACCGGTGCCGCCGCCGCCATGGCCGGCTGCGGAACGTTGTCGGCGTCCAGCGTGTAGAGACCGCGCCAGATCATCCGCTGAAGCGAGATGTCGCTGGCGAAGCTGGAGAAGTGCGGGTCGAGGCCGTCTCCTTCGATCGTGGCCAGAGTCAACTCGCCGCCATCGGCGCGGCCATCTCCCACGTCTGGAGCGTCGGTGGGTGCGTCGGTCTCTCCGCCTGGGGTTGGTGTCTCTTCGACGTCGTCATCGTCGCCGCAAGCGGCGAGGCCGAGGGCGAATACGGCGATGAGCGCCATGATTAGATATGCCCAGCGTATTTTAGGCAGACTCATAGGCTATCTCCTTTCGGAACGCATGTTTAATCGGGGCAAATATACTCCTGTCCACCTTTTATGTCGACCGTCACCCAGGGCACTTTGTTACGGCATCGAACCAGAAATGTGGACAACCTCTGACTGCGAATGCCCAGTGTATACTCGATTCTGGTGCCCCGGTAGCTCAATTGGACAGAGCACCTGACTTCGGATCAGGGGGTTGTGGGTTCGAGTCCTACCCGGGGCGCCATACGCCTTGCTGCTAGCATCAGCTGACGGTTAACTTGTCGTTTCACGCGCCTCGGCGAGATATACGATCCCGGCCTCCACCTTGACTGCAAACACGGTGGCCGGCCTTGAAGAGGGGCCGCCAAGTGGCTGACCGGTGCGAAGATCAAACTTCGATTCGTGAGACGGGCACGTTATCTCCGTTCCGGCGACCAGGCCGTCAGCAAGTGGTCCGCTAGCATGCGGACATCGGTTCCCTATCGCGTAAATCTCTCCGTCGACATGGAAAAGCGCCACCTGCTCGCCTCTGTGGAACACCACTTTCCTACCGCCCAACGGAACTTCTGCTAGTTTCGCCACACGTTCCCACTCGCCCTCGTTATCTTCCAGCGCCGTTGACGCCACACCTTGGGTCGAGCCGATGGTGTCGAGCACCTCGCGTAAGCTCATCGAGATGCAAGTGAAAATGGGCGTATCCCGCTCGGTGTAGACGCTCGTCTTCGCCTCTCGAAGCTCCATTACAAGATCCAGGAAGTCAGATGGTTCATCAGTTTCGAATGCGACCACAAACTCCTGATCGTCCATGCCAAAGGAGTAGCTTGTGTTCAGCTTCACCGACGGATACTTCCGCCCGACGCGTATGTGCTCGTTCATCATGGCTTGCCGCTCATCAAGGCTCAGCTGATACCACTTCCTTGTTTTGACGAACGGGTAGACGAAAAAGTACCTCGAATCGGAGGGGTGAACCGCCGCCCGTTCCTCCGCCTCTTTGTCGCTCACGTAAACGGATGGCCTCGTCATCGCCAAATATGAATATGGCATCGACAGGTACGGTCCAAGAGACGTGCCGGATAAGGCGGAAGCCAGAGCCTGCACATCGTCGAATCTGTCGGCTATCTGCCACAGCAGAAAGTCGACGTCGCCTCTCATGCCGACAAGGCTATACGCTCTCGAACGAAGAGTGCCGCCGTACGACTCGACGGCCTGACAGAATTCTTCCTTCGCGAGTTGTTGCTGCTCGCCCGGCTGCGCCAGCCAGGTGGGATCGACCTTGTAGAAGGAGAACTTGACGACTTGGCGGCGACCTTTGACTTCCGCGTTCTGCTTATCGGTACTCATTGCCAGCCGAAACTACGAACCGGCCGCGGCGGTCGACTCCACGCCAAAGTTCCGCTCGTAGAGCTTCGCTATTCGAGATAGTTCGTCCTGAGACATAGGCGGAACGTCTGCTCCGGCCGCGAATTCCTCAAGTTGATCGGCATTGTAGATGTTAGGCAAGACCGACGCACACCCCGGTGACGCAAGAATGAACTGTATTGCAGCCTGACCAATCGTCCGGCCAGTATCGCCGGCGAGGAAGGCTACTTGCTCTAGCTTCTTCAATCCCTCAACCAACCACTCTTTCGATCGGTGACTACGGTGATCACTCGCGTCGAATGTAGTGTCCTTCGTGTATTTTCCCTCTAATAGACCCGACGAGTGCGGAACACGGGTAAACACAGAAACATCTTTCTCTTCAGCAGCCCCTATCAGACTGCGACCAGGATCTTGCTCGAACATGTTGTGGATAATCTGAATCACGTCTATGTCCCGGTCGCGGATAGCAGCCAGCCCCTCCTCCTCCCATCCGATAGCCGGACCGAGCGCCGGACCATAGTGGCGGATCTTTCCCTCGCTCTTCAGGTCCTCAAGAGTCGCGAACAGCTCGTCGCTCTGGATAGCCGTCATTCGAGGATTATGGAGCTGATAGATATCGATGTGATCCGTACGCAGTCGCTGGAGGCTTTGCTCCACCGCATACCTCACGAACTTGGGAGAGAAGTCATGGGGAAGCTCTTGGTGACCGTCTCGTTTATCACCGTGGTTGTAGAAGTCGTACCCAAACTTGGTGCCGATAACGATCTTGTCGCGAACGTCGCCAAGCGCTTCGGCGAGCATCGTTTCGCCCTTCCCGTTTCCATACGTGTCCGCAGTATCGTAGAAGGTGATCCCGAGATCGTAAGCACGGCGAAGCAAGTCAACGCCAACCTGATCGTCTGTAATCCCCCACCACGTTGTGCTAACAGTCCAGAGGCCAAATCCCACTGTCGAGACCGCCAGATCACCACCGCCGATATTCCTGTACTTCATCGAATCCTCTCCTCGATTCAGGTGCGCTAGTACCCCTGCAGTATCTACGCATTTCTGATGGCGTTCAAGACTGATTCACCCGGTTTCGCCCTTGCTCAAGTGACCAGTCGAACAAGCAGAATCGCAGCCACGGTCAACCCGTAACCAATAACTACTCTGCGAAGCCAGACCGCGCCCAATCGCCTGGCAAACCCGACGCCAAGATAGCCACCCACTATCGCTCCGCCAGCCATGACAGCCGCCGGCGCCCACTCGACTGGGCCGAACGCGGCGAAATAGACAACAGCGACGGCGTTGATGAGGAGCGAAAGCATGCCCTTCAGGGCGTTCGAGTGTTGGATGTCATCTGGAATCATGATGATCAGAAACGCCAGGATCATTATCCCGAGCCCAGCGCCGAAATACGCACCGTACATCGCCGAAAGGAATGTCGTGACGTGGAGCGGCCACGGTACGCCTGCTCCGTCGATCATTCTTAGTCGATGTTCCGAAGCTATCGCGGCGAGCTGCTCCTGAAAGAACATCAGCCCGCAGGCGAATATTATGAGAAACGGAACCACCGATTCGAATGCGGCTTCAGAAGTCCTCAGCAATATCGCCGATCCCAAAAGTGCACCCAACACGGTAGGCACGAGCAACCTCACGACCCGTTCTCTTTGCCGGCGCAATTCCGGACGATACGCGAACGACCCGCTGAGGTAGCCCGGCCAAAGCGCGACCGTGTTAGTCACGTTGGCCGTTTTGGCCGGGTATCCCGCCACTATCAGAGCGGGGAAGCTGATGAGGGAGCCACCACCGGCAACAGCGTTGATTGCACCGGCACAGAACGCAGCAGCGAGCAGCGCCATCGCTTCCAGGATGCTCATCGAGCCGCTACCACTGGCGTACGGCGTTCAAGAGGCGAAAATGCGGGAGATCATGGTCGAGGGGTCTAGTATACTTTCTGCAGGTTGAGTAGCATTCCACTCGTGAACGAATCTGCCGCCACCCCCGGTCAAGACACATCACCTGACCACATCATCACAGTTGAGTCTGTCACGAAGTCCTTCGGCGGTGTCAGGGCCGTTGACCGATGTAGCCTGGCGGTCGTGAACGGCAGCATTACCGGACTCATAGGACCGAACGGCGCGGGCAAGACCACTCTCTTCAATCTCATCACCGGATTTCTTCGACCTACCTCCGGCCGAATTCTATTCGATGGAGAAAGGATCGACGGCCTTCCGCCTCATCAGATCGTCCGCAAGGGAATAGTGCGGACGTTTCAGATACCCCGGGAACTCAAGAGCATGACGGTCCTCGAAAACCTGATGCTGGTACCGTCGAACCAGGCTGGTGAGAAGATCTGGAATTCTTGGTTCTTTCCGTTCCGAGTATCGGCGGAAGAGTCGCAGATCTTCAACAAGGCGGAAGAGGTCCTCGAGTTCGTCAACCTAATACAGCTCAGGGACGAGTTCGCGGCCAATCTGTCCGGCGGTCAGAAGAAACTCCTGGAGCTGGCTCGAGCCCTGATGAGCAATCCCAGAGCGATCCTTCTCGATGAACCTGGCGCCGGCGTAAACCGCGTTCTGATGGGCAAGCTCGTAACGGACATCGAGCGGTTGCGCCGGGACCTCGGAATCACCTTTTTCGTGATCGAGCACGATATGGACCTGATCGCGCGCCTGTGTGATGAAGTTATCGTCATGAGCGAGGGGTCCAAGCTGGCACAAGGAACACCCGCCGAGGTCCGCACGAACGAGGAGGTGCTGGAAGCCTATCTCGGAGGCCAATACCGGTGAAGAATCGTGTGCTGGAGGCGGAAGGCGTCGTTACCGGATACGGAGAGGTGGAAATCCTGCACGGCGTCGATATCGTCGTTCACGAAGCTGAGATCGTCGCCATCATCGGACCTAACGGTGCGGGAAAATCGACCTTCCTCAAGGCTGTGTTCGGACTCCTGAAAGTCGATCCCGGCCGCATTTCTCTCATGGGGGAAGAATGCACCAACAAGAGACCCGACGAACTCGTTCTCAAGGGACTCGGATACGTGCCCCAGGTAGACAACGTGTTTGCAAGCCTGACGATTAACGAGAATTTGGAGATGGGAGCCTACGTATTGAGCGATGGCGCTGGAGATCGCTACGAGCGGGTTTACGAGATGTTCCCTGACCTGGCGGGAAGACGGGGGGAGCTGGCCGGCCGACTGTCGGGGGGACAGAGACAGATGCTAGCGCTCGCCAGGGCTCTGATGCTCGATCCGAAAGTCCTACTTCTCGATGAACCCTCCGCCAGCCTGTCCCCGAAGATGGTCGGAGTCATCTTCGAGAGGATCGCCGCGATAAACGAATCAGGAACCGCAATCCTGCTCGTGGAGCAGAACACTAAGGAGGCGCTCTCTGTCAGCGACAGGGGCTATGTTCTCGCGACGGGCGAAAACCGGCTGGAAGGAGAGGCACGAGGCCTCCTCGAGAACGAGGACGTAGGCAAGCTCTACCTGGGAACTTAACTATGGCTCCGTTTACACAGTCCCTCCGCGCTGACGAGCGCGCAATGCGCCTGCTGCGATCAGCCGGCGAATTCGCCTCCGGACCTGGCGTCTGGCTGGCTATCATCGGTGTCGGGACCTGGGCCGCAATCGATCGCACCGACGCGTTCGTCGTCGGCATCGTCAGCGGAAGTATCCTGGCGCTTGGTGCGCTCGGCTTGACTCTTCTTTTCGGGGTGCTTAGGTTCGCTCATTTCGCCCACGGAGACTCGATGATGCTCTCCGCCTACATCGCATTCTTCGTTCTCACTGGAGTTATCTTCGGAGAACGCGCCGACACTGAACTTCTGCCGTGGAGCCTCAATGACCTACCCGGCGCCACAGACCGGATTCCTTGGCCTGGCGAAGGTGAACTCTCATTCGGCTACGGCCTCCTTCTGGCAATGATTCCTGCCGCTGGTTTCATCATCGCTGTGTTTCTCCTGCTGGAGAAACTCGTCTACGGGCCACTTCGCCGACGGGGAAGCGGAGTCGTGATCTTCGCCATTGCTTCGCTCGGTATAGCGATCGCGATGCGCAGTGTCATCCTCGTCTTCTGGGGTCCATCGCCCCGGTTCTACGCGCCGGGAATCCGTCCTACGACCGACCTCCCGTTTGACGTGCGAATCGTGACGGATCAGATCTTTATCCTGTTCGCCGCCGTCGGCCTCGCGGCCCTCGTCTACCTGATGCTTTACCGCACGAAGCTTGGTAAAGCCATGCGAGCCATCGCTGACAATGCCGACCTCGCCCGCGTGTCCGGAATCGACGCCGACCGCATCACGTCATGGACCTGGATCATTGGAGGCGGCCTCGTCGCCACCGCCGGCGTCCTCCTTGCCCTTCAAGCGCAATTGCAGCCGAAGCTCGGATTCGTCCTTCTACTGCCGCTATTCGCCGCGACGATCCTCGGAGGCATCGGCAGGCCACACGGCGCACTCGTCGGCGGCATGATCGTTGGAATCACCCAAGAAGTGGCGGTGACGCTGGGCTTCATCAGTCCCGGGTACAAATTCTCAGTTGCATTCGTACTCCTGATCACCATCCTGCTTCTGCGGCCAAAGGGTCTCTTCGGGGGGTCCGAACAGTGACGGCCGGGCGCGGGTTCCTAAACCGGATGAACCGCCTCGAGGACTTCCGTTGGGCGACCCTTATCACGCCGGGGGTCTTTCTGACCATCACCTTCCTGATTGTGATGATGCCCCTTGAACGGTCCGGCTGGAGCGTCACCTCGACTGTCAACTTCCTGGCATTCTTCGGCACGTTCGTCGCGATATTCGCGATATTCAGCCTCGGTCTTAACGTCCACTGGGGCTACACGGGCATCTTCAACTTCGGCGTTATGGCGTTCTTTCTCGTCGGCGCCAACACTGCCGCGATCATCACCAAGACACCACCAGAAACGGACGTGGTCCGCTACGTCGGCGGTTTCGGCGACAAGCTGGACTTCATCCCTTACGTTGCCTCAGACCAATGGTTGCCATTCGTAATCGGACTGATGGGAGCCGCCGTCCTCTGCGGCGTTCTCGCGTTCTTGTTGTCGATTCCTGCCCTCAGGTTACGAGGGGACTACCTAGCGATCGCAACGATCGGCATCGCGGAACTGCTCCGGCGCATCACGATTGAAGAACGCGGCCTGGTCAACGGCACTGGCGGCCTCACCGGGATCCCTCGGCCACTCGGCGATCTGGTCGACCCTTCCGACTACAGGTTCGTGATCCTGGGAATCTCCGTGGTGATCCTGATATTCGTGTACTTGACACTTGAACGCGGCATCAGATCTCCATGGGGCAGGGTGCTCCGAGCGGTGCGCGAAGACGAGCTGACCACGGCTGCCAGCGGCAAGAACGTATTCGCCTTCAAGTCCCAAAGCTTCGTCGTCGGGGCGATGATCATGGGAGTCGGTGGCGCGTTATACGGATACGCCAACAGCACCGTCTCGCCGTCCACGTTCACGCACTTCTTCGGCACTTTCATCATCTGGGCGATGTTGATCGTTGGTGGCAGCGGAAACAACAAGGGCGCCATCCTCGGCGCCTATGTTGTCTGGGGTTTCTGGAACGTCACAGCGCTTCTGAAGGGCTATCCGCTGCCCGAGTTCCTCGACCTCCGCATCTTCTTCGTGCGCGACTTC
>JACZRQ010000116.1 GCA_022574655.1 Chloroflexota bacterium | reverse complement strand
GCAGCCCTCTCCGGTTCTCGTCTTGCAACCTTACCCGGCGAAAGTGGCTGCCATAAACATCCGGAATCCCATAGTGACGGGCCAGACGCTGGTTCAGGAACGTGTGGTCCGCATTCAACAACTCCGCCACGGGGCGATCCTCGCGCAGCATGCTGGCAAAGAAAAGCTCCGTCTCCTGCTGGAACGCTTCCCGCAGATTCTCGTCGAAATCGGGAAATTGTCCCTGATCCGGCGACACCGCGCCCATATTTCTCAGGAACAGCCACTGGCCCGCGAAATTGTCCACCAAAGCCTTTGAGCGGGAATCGGTCAGCATCCGCCGTACCTGCTGTTCCAACACTGCCGGATCTTTCAGCTGGCCACCTTCGGCCAACTCCAGAAGCTCGTCGTCGGGGATGCTGCTCCAGAGGAAAAACGACAAACGGGAAGCCAGTTCCAGGTCGCTAATGCGGTAGGCGGCATTCGGCGCCGCGTTCGCTGGATCGCGCGCCATGCGGAATAGGAACTGCGGGGAAACTAATATCCTTTGCACCGCCGTCCCGATTCCTGCCTCGAAGCCTTCCTCGCCGGCGAGCCCCTGGACGAGCTGCACCTCTCAGTAACAGAAACGGCGACGGAGCCGTCTAAATAGAACGACGATCTATAAACATATCTTGCTGGCTAAATTACCGCGCTGATATGATTCAGCAAACCATATCCGGCGAGCGCCCGTTGAAGAGGTAGACACGTATGGATACCCGCAGACTTCTCTCCCTGCTCGGTGGCATCGGTGCCGCGACGGTAGTCGTCATCATCGTGCTGGCGGTCGTACTATCCGGCGGCGGAGACGACAACGGCAGCGGCTCGGACGGTGACGGCCCTAGCATCGGCGACGACCTCCCGGACCGCGAGTCCAACGAGCTTCGCCTGTTCGGTCCCGATCCCCTGATTCTCGACCCGGCGTGTGCGTCTGACGCGAGCTCGGCCGAGTACATCGTCGAGATATTCTCGGGCCTAGTCAGCTTCGACCTCGACTTGAACCTGATCCCGGACATCGCGGAAACCTGGGAAACGAGTGACGATGGCGCCGTGTACACCTTTCACCTGCGCAACAACGTCCTCTTCCACGACTCGTCCCGGCGCGTGACCGCCGACGACTTCAAGTTCTCTATCGAGCGCGCCCTTAACCCCAGGATGCTATCCACGGTGGCCGAGGTTTACCTGGATGACATCAAGGGCGCCCTCACCTACGCCCGAGGCCAGGCAGACGAGGTCGAGGGTATCCGCGTGATCGACGCGGACACGCTTGAGATCACCCTTGAGAAAGCCACCCCGGTATTCCTGTTCAAACTCTCGTATCCCGTGAGCTACATCGTCGACGAGCGGGAAGTCGGCGACTCGACTTGCTTCTCGGACACGCGGTGGACGTTGAACCCGAACGCCACCGGTCCCTTCAAACTCACAGAATTCGCGCTTGGTGAGCGCATAGAGCTGGAGCGGAACACGAACTACTATCTGGAGCCGGCACCCTCCCTCGATAAGGTGACATACATTATCACTGGGGGCTCGTCGTTCACGATGTACGAGAACGACGAAGTCGACATAACTGGTGTTGGCCTGAACGACATTGAGCGTGTCCGAGATCCGAACGAACCGCTGAACGCAGAGTTCGTGACGGGTGAGCAGTTGAACGTCTTCTACGTGGGCTTTAACACCGAAGAACCACCCTTTGACGACGCGCGCGTACGACGGGCTCTGAATATGGCCCTCGACAAGGACCTACTGGCGAACAACATCCTCGAGGGGCTGGCGACTCCTGCCAAGGGGGTATTGCCACCGGGTCTGCCTGGATACAACCCGGCGTTGGAAGGGATTCCGTACGATCCTCAGGCAGCGCGCGACCTTCTCGATGAGGCTGGCGGACCGGATCTGCTTGACGACGCAATCATCATCGTCCCCGGTAGTGGCGCCACTGCCGGCCCGGTCCTGGATGCCATGGTAGCCCTCTGGCAAGAGAACCTTGGGGTCAACATCGAGATCCAACAGGCCGAATTCGGCCTCTTCCTGAGGGACATCGACGAGGCCAACTTCCAGATGTTTTCGCTGGGGTGGATCGCCGACTACCCGGATGCGCAGAACTTCCTCGAAATAAAGCTGCACTCCCGGAGCGCTAACAACGAAACATTGTATTCCAACCCCGAAGTGGATGCGTTGCTGGACCAGGCGAGAACCGAATTCGACGAGGACGCACGGATCGAACTGTATCAGCAGGCCGAAGAGATCATCGTCAATGATGCCCCCTGGATTCCGCTATACCACGGTAAGACAAGCGCCCTGATCAAGCCGTACGTCGATGGATATCAGGTTCCGGCCTTCGTTTTGCCCAACCTGCGATATGTCACGATAAACAAGTGATGCGAGGACCGGCGTGCAGGGCATTGCTGGCTATGTAATCAGGCGCCTGCTACTGGCGCCGCTGATACTGCTTTTCATTTCCGTCGTCACTTTCTCCCTTGGCCGCTGGGCGCCCGGCGACTACGTCGATATCCAGGCAGGCCCGCGCGCCAGCGACGAACTCAAGGATAGGATCAAGGAGGAGCGCGGACTCAACGACCCTGTCTACGAGCAGTACTTTCGCTACATGGCCAACATCTTCCAGGGAGACCTCGGGCAGAGCGTCAAGTACCGCGGCCAGGACGTTGAGGATGTCATCTTCCCGCGCATCTGGGTGACATTGCAGTACAACGTCATCGTGCTAATCCTCACGTTCTCGATAGGGATTCCCCTGGGAACCTGGGCAGCGCTCAAACGTGGAACATGGATGGATCCGTTATCGATTGGGACATTTCTCTTCTTTGCCTCTATTCCGGTAGTCGTCTCGATCCCACTGCTCCAGTGGTTATTCGCCGTCAAGTTGAGCTGGCTTCCGTCAGGCGGCTGGAATGTGCACGAGTTCTGGGGTATCGAGATTGGGATCTTCTCGCGAGAGGCGATACTGCCAATCCTGATCCTCACCTTACCCGGCATCGCCGGCATCGCGCGCTATATGCGTTCGCAGGTGCTCGAGGTGCTGGACCAGGACTTCATCCGCACAGCGCGGGCAAAAGGCCTCCACGAGAGCGCTGTGGTTACTCGTCATGTCACCAGAAACGCCATGCTGCCCGTGGCTACGATCATGGGCTTCGAGCTGGCTGCTCTGACCGCCGGATCGCTGTTCGTCGAGCGGTTCCTCGGCATCCCCGGGATCGGGCAATTTGCCTTCGAGACGATCGGTAGCCGCGACTACGACAGCCTGATGGCGATCGTGCTCCTGGGCTCAGCCATCTTCATCATGACGAACCTCATCGTTGATATCGCCTACGGATTCATCGATCCCCGAATTCGCCTCGCCGGCGGTGCCGGAGCGGAGACAACGTGAGCTTCGCCGACGAAACTCCCGAAGCACTCGAGCAGGCGGAGATCGCGCGGGCGCCGTCGTTCCGTCTGCTCAGGCGTCTGGTCAAGCGACCGGTCGCGGTTGTCGCCGTCGTCGTAATCCTCGTGATCTACGGCGCCGGCATCTTTGCCCCTATCGTATCGCCCTACGGTTTCAACGAGCCGGATTTCGACAACCGCTTCGCCGGCCTCAGCTTGGAGCATCCATTTGGCACCGATCGCCTGGGGCGCGATACGCTTTCGCGTTTGATCTGGTCAGCACAAACCACGGTTATCATCTCGTTTGCCGCGGTCGTCACCGGCGCCCTGGTCTTCGGTGTCACAGCGGGGCTGGTTGCCGGCTATTTCGGTGGGAAGACAGATGCCGTCATCATGAGGGTCGCGGACACGTTATTCTCGGTTCCGACAATTCTCTTACTACTGATCATCAACTCGACGATGGAAAGGAGGGTCGACTCCCTGTTTCGGGATGTCGAAAACTTCCTTGGCACCGACTGGATCGTCAGCTCCGGTGCCCCAAGCTACTTCCTCGTCTTCGGCGCGCTCGCCATCTTCGGCTGGGTTGGGATGGCCCGGCTGGTGCGGTCGCAGGTGCTGTCGCTTAAGCAATCGGTGTTCGTTACCGCCGCAGAGGCTTCGGGCGCATCGACGCCGCGAATCCTTTTCCTGCACCTGCTGCCGAACGTTGCAAACCTGCTGATCGTTGGGATCACGTTGTCGCTCGGCGCGGCGGCAGTGGCTGAAGTTGGTTTGACCTTCCTCGGAATAGGCGTTCAGGCGCCGCATCCCAGCTTCGGTGCAATGATCTTCGACTACTCCGGCGTCACCAACGTTCGAGAGCATCCGCAGCTCATTCTCTTCCCGGCGGCCGTAATATCCGCGCTCATGCTTTCGTTCAACCTCCTCGGCGACGTGCTCACCGAAGAGTTGTCGCCTCGCCGAAGGTAATCGTGGTGGCGCAGCGCTTCCGCACCGCCAGCGAGAAGGAAGTCGAGCGAGATTGGCGGGAGTTCACCGGCGGCGGTCCAGTCGTCGGCATCCTCCGTCAGTACGAGGCATCAGACGTCCAGGGCCTCATCTGGGACGATGAATCCAGCGGCCACCGCGGCCTCGTTAGCTGGTGGGTCGACGGAGAGCGCGCGGAGATCGTTTCGGTCCATGCCGAACCCACCGGTGGCGCCATCGGCACGCGTCTGATGGATGCTGCCGAGGACGAGCTGCGAAGATGTGGTGTCATGAAGGTCGTACTGGCCACAACGAACGATAACGTCCGAGCGCTCAACTTCTACCTGAAGCGTGGTTACAGGCTCGTGCGCGTCCATTTGGACGCGATGGACGCTGTTAGGCGGGTAAAGCCGGCCGTACCTGAAATTGGCAGAGATGGCATACCGTTACGGGACATGTGGGAGGTAGAGAAGGATCTGTTAAGAAGGGTAGCGTGAGGTCATGGAGATGTCCCAGAACCTCAGCCGTGACGAGACTCGCGACGTGCGACATGACCTCCCCGAACACGCGGAAGACTTGCTGTCATCAACCTCACCATTAACTCGAAGCGGTCTCGATCATGAACGTCTTCGACCCCGACGTCGGTTCAGGAGATTGATGTCGCGTCGGTGTCACTCGTCTCGTCTTAGGCGACGGGGGGCTGATATAATCGCATTGTGAAGGTATCCACGCAGCGCCTCCCCGAGAGCCAGGTGCTTCTTGAGATCGAGGTTGATCCGGCGCAGATGGAACAATCCCTGAACAAGGCGTACCGCCGACTCGCGAAAAACGTCGAGGTGCCTGGATTCAGGAAAGGCAAGACTCCCCGAAACATCTTGGAGCGCCATCTGGGACGTGACCGCCTCGTTCACGAAGCGATAGACATCCTCATCCCGGAGGCATACAACCAAGCGATGGACGACCACGATGTCGACGCCATCGGCCAGCCCAGCGTCGAGGTCGTAACCGAGGAGCCGTTGTCGTTCAAGGCCACGGTCCCCGTTCGTCCTACGGTGGATCTGGGCGACTATCAAGCGCTACGCGTCGAACGGACGGCGTCCGAGCCTGACGAAGCTGACGTCGACAACGCGATCGAAGAGCTTCGCCAGCGTTACGCCGTTCAGCAGCCCGTCGAGCGGGTGGTGAAAACCGGCGATATCATTCGCGCCGATGTACGTATCGTCATCGAGGATGAAGAGGTCTACAAAGACGAAGACGCAGAGATTCGCCTCAGGGACGGCGCGACGATCCTCCTTCCCGGCTTCGCGGAGGGAGTTGTAGGCGCTAAGAAGGGCGAGACGCGAGAAATAAAGGTCACAACCCCTGAGGGCGAAGGAAAGCTCGCCGGAAAAACCGGCATCGCTAGCGTGACGATCCAGGAGGTCAAGGAAGAAGTGCTTCCCGAGGCCAACGATCAGTTCGCCAGTGAGGTTGGCGAAGGATTCGCCAGTCTGGAGGCGCTCAAAAACAAGCTTAGGGATGATCTGCTGGACCGCATCAAGAGCCAGGCCGAGGAACGCTTCCGTAACGAAGCCGTTGAGGCTCTGGCGAAGAACGCTGCGACGGTCGAGTTCCCGCCTGTGCTCGTCGAGCGCGAGATCGAGCGAGAGCTTGAAGAACAAGCGCGGGCGACCGGACAGACAGTCGAGGCGTACTTGGAGCTGATCAAGAAGACACCGGAACAGATCAAGGAAGACCTGACGCCGACGGCTACCGAGCGCGTCCGCCGCTTTCTCGTGCTTAGCAAGCTCACGGAGGAAGAAGAGATCACCGTAGAGTCCAGCGAGGTCGACGCCGAAGTCGAGAAGCTGGTCGAGTCAGCCGGCGAGCACTCAGAGCGGATGCGGCAGTTGTTCTCGCAGCAAGGGGCGAGGGGGTCTATCGAGAGTTCGCTCGTAACCAAGAAGACCGTCGACAGGCTGACCGCCCTGGTCGACCCGGACGGCGCCGCCGCTGCGGAAGCCGATACCACTGAAGAAGATGAACCCGCGGATGAGCCTGAGGAGGCTGCGGCGGCAATAACAAAGGAGGAATCGTGAAGGCTCGAATGCCAAGCCCCGGAATTTTCGAGGAGACCCCCCGCGGCGAGCGGGCCATGGACATCTGGACGATGCTCTTCCGGGAGCGAATCGTTTTCCTTGGAACGCCCATCGTCGATGACGTTGCGAACCTGGTCATCGCTCAACTCCTCTATCTGGAGCGCGACGATCCTGACAAAGACGTCAACATGTACATACAGTCTCCCGGCGGCGACATTTCGGCCGGGTTGGCGATCTACGACACCATGCAGATGGTTAAGCCGGACATAGCGACCATCAGCATCGGCACCTGCGCCAGCATGGGCGCGTGGCTGCTCGCAGCCGGCGCCCATGGCAAGCGCTACGCCCTGCCCCACTCGAGGATACTGATCCATCAGGGCCGTGCAGGCGCCGGCGGCCAGATCACCGATATCGAGATTCAGGCGAAAGAATACATGCGCCAGAACGAGATCATGATCGCGATCTTGGCCAAGCATACTGGCCAGTCCGGCGACAAGATCCGCAAAGACATCGACCGCGACTTTTGGATGAGTGCGGAGGAGGGCAAGGAGTACGGGATCATAGATGAGGTCTTGCAGACGTCCGAATTGACGACGGCGGGCGTCGGCAAAGACGGTAGTAAAGGGTAAGAGATGGCGGCCAAAGGCAGCAAGGTCTCATACAACTGCTCGTTCTGCGGTAAGAACCAGGACCAGGTTCGGCGTCTGATCGCTGGGCCGGGAGCCGTGTATATCTGCGACGAATGTGTCGAGCTGTGCCGGGAGATCATACAGGAAGACACCGGCACTAGCATCAAGCCGAAGCAGCCGGCGCAGAAGATCCCGCCGCCTAAGCTCATCTACGAACAACTCAGCGAGTACGTCATCGGTCAGGAGCAGGCCAAGAAGGTTCTCTCCGTGGCCGTCTACAACCACTACAAGCGAACGGGCGCTCTAGCCAATAAAGAGCAGGCGGGCGCCTCATCTGACGGCTCCGAAGTTGAGCTCGAAAAGAGTAACATCCTGCTCGTCGGCCCCACCGGCTCGGGGAAGACCCTACTGGCGCGGACGCTCGCCGAAATCCTCGAGGTACCGTTTACTATCGCGGACGCCACCGCCCTCACCGAGGCCGGCTACGTCGGTGAGGATGTCGAGAACATACTGCTGCGGCTGATCCAGGCGGCGGACTTCGACGTCAGCAAGGCCGAGCGCGGCATCATCTATATCGACGAAATTGACAAGATCAGCCGTAAGAGCGGCGACAATCCCTCGATAACACGCGATGTCTCGGGTGAAGGTGTGCAGCAGGCGCTCCTGAAGATCGTCGAGGGCTGCGTCGCCAACGTGCCGCCGCAGGGCGGTCGCAAACACCCTCATC
>JACZRQ010000115.1:7287-7831 GCA_022574655.1 Chloroflexota bacterium | reverse complement strand
CGCTCCCGCCTCTCGAGCAGCGTCGGCGACGTTCTTCGCGCCCAGCGCATTCACCTCAAAGGCGAGAGCCCCGTTTGTCTCACAGTCGTCGACGCGATGATACGCGGCGGTGTTGATGACAAGTTCCGGCTGCTCGCGTGCGATGACTTCGTGGGCTTGGTCGCGATTACAGGCGTCGAACTCTTCGTGAGAGAAGGCGATGAGGTCGCCGTTCCAAACGTCGATGAGGTCGCTTCCTAACTGGCCCTTACTGCCAATTAGGAGCGTGCGCATGGGTTAGACGCGGGCTCGAGCGACGGTCTCGCTGGCGTGACGGGCGCCTTGCCCTGCTCCTTGAGGAGCTCCATCCAGCGGATGTTGTAGAAACGAGGGTTGTCGAAGGCCATGTATCCGTTGCTCCGGATCCAGCTTATCATGTAGGCGATGGCCATCGGAACCGTGCGCTGGGGCGTGTAGCCGACAACGCTTGTCATCTTGTCATTCGAGCACTCGTAATCGCGTACCCGGGGAGGCGCCGGCACGAACTTCACGTCAACCTCGTAGC
>JACZRQ010000115.1:0-7277 GCA_022574655.1 Chloroflexota bacterium | reverse complement strand
CCTTCACCTGGTAGTTCCGCTGGACAACGTTGAACGTCTCACCGCGCACTGCGTCCTCGGGTGCTTCCAGACACGCGATGTGAGCCTGCGCGACATCCGCAACGTCAACCAGAGGTCGGCGGATCAGGCCGTCACCGTGGATCTGGAGCTTGCCGGCCTGCATTGCGTCCTTCACAAACGTGTTGACGACGAGGTCGTAGCGCATACGAGGGCTGAAGCCGAACACTGTGGCCTGGCGCAGGATCACCGGACTGAAGTGTTCGTCGGCCAATTCCCTCAGGCGCGCTTCGGCGTAGAGCTTTCCTTCGGCGTAAGCACCCTTCGGGTTGACCGGGGCCTCTTCCGTGTAGACCTGACCATTCGGGAGACCGTCATAGACAGAGCAGCTCGAACCGAACGTGAAGCGCCGAACACCAACGCGCTTCGCAACCGCTGCGATGCGTTCCGTGCCCAGCGCGTTCATCTCCCAGTTAGCCTGCGGGTCGTACTCGGCCGTGGGGTCGTTGGACAGGCCCGCTAGGTGAATGACGCTGTCAACGCCCGCGATCCAGGCGTCTTCCACGTCGCGAATGTCGCCTTGGATCAACTCGATGCGATCGAGCACGTCCGCCAGAGGCTTCTTGCCCCAGTAGAGCGTATCCAGAACGCGGACCGTATACCCCTGGTCTAGCAGTCGCCTGACGAGTACCGCGCCGATGTAGCCGCCGCCGCCCGTAACGAGCACGCGCTTCGCACTCGAGCCGCTTCGCACGGAACGGCCGTTCTGGCCAAGTTCGGAGCCATGTTGGTTACTAAATTGTATTGCCACGCCGATCATCTCCTGCTCGGCCCCAACTAGCGGGTCCTCCGCAGTGGGTACCGTTAACCGAACGCCGGGAAGCTAATCATTAGCCACCCGTCGGCGGGGAAAGGCGGGGCAGGTTCTATACTGAGGCCACCAGCCGCAGTGGCACCTGTATAACATAAAGTCGAGAGATTGTCAATCGAGAACCGATTCGCTCGAGCCAGCTCATCAGACCTCCGGGTGCGTCCCCTCAGTGAGCTTCAGCCCGGGGTTGCTCGTTTCTTTCTCTCCGGAAGGGTGGCCGCGGTCCACGGTCTTCCCCATCCGTCCACGCCAGTAGTCCGCCACTCCAGCAGTGATAGCGCGCGCCAGATCTAGACGGCCTCCCAACGTCAGTACCGCGACGCGGGTCAGGCGGGTCGTGATGAAGTACATCCAGAAGAGTGTCCGCCGGATCGGCGAGCGCACGTGCTTGTGAATCAGGTAAGGCCGATTGCGCGTCAAATAGTAGAGCCCAAACGCCGTCTCTGAACCGCCGATTGTCGCTCCCTTCCGATGATGGATCACGGCATCAGGCACGAACCAGAGACGGTAACCGGCATCGTGCGCCCGCCGCACGAAGTCCGTGTCGTCGTAGTAGATGAAGAAGTTGTTATCTAACAGCCCTACCCTGCGTAGGACGCCCGCTGGAACCAGCAGGCAAGAGAGGTTCGCCGTGTCCACGAGTCGTGGCTGGTCAAATTCGTCCGTTGGACACTTGCCTAAGATCTGGTGCTTCCAGATGCCGCGCGTCCAGTCGAACTGTCCGACCGAATCGTCGAGCGTGCCGGGATGGTGATAGAGGTATGACTTAGGCGCAGTCATCGTGCGTTCGTCGCCTGCAGCCACCAGCCGATTTAGGAAATCCGGCTCCACCCGGACATCGCCATTCAGGAACAGTACGTAATCGAAACCGGCGCCGAGGCAATACTCGATCCCGCGATTGCAAGCTCCGGTGAAGCCCAGGTTGGCGTCATTCTCCAGAACGATGGCGTCGGGCTGGAGGCGCCGCAGGATGTCCAGGGAATCGTCTTCCGACGCGTTGTCAACCATCACGAGCTGATAGTTGGGATATGAGATCGCGCGAAGCGACTCCGCGAACTCCGCCATGAACGCGGCGCCGTCGGTATTTACAGTCAGCACCGCAACCGAAGGAGCGGTGCGCTCCTCGCCTACCTTCGACAACGTTCTCCCCGCCTTTTTACCACAGTGCCTCAATCTAGTTAGGGTCCTCTGCCCTACCTTCCCCAACGGCACCGTCCGAATGATCATAACACACCTGGGGAAGCGCTTGGTTCTGAAATGCCGGCTTCAGTTGCTGTGTTAACATATATATACTCAGTATCCCTCAGGAGCGTCTGTGGACAGGCTCGGTAGCTACGACGGAGGAACCTGGAACGCGAATGCGCCGCACCTTGGTCAACGTAATCAACGCCGTCCCAGGAGGTGACCGACTACTGGATCAGTACCGCCGGCTGCGCCTCTCCGTGCGGCCGGACGCCAAGGCCCACCGCGGCTATGTTGGCGGCATGTGGGAAGAGATCGGCAAGGTACAGATCGATTTCATGGTCGGCCAAGGCCTTCAGCCAGATGATGTCTTCGTGGACGTAGCGTGTGGCAGCCTGCGCGCCGGACGGCACTTCATCAGCTACCTCGATTCGGCCAACTACCTTGGCCTGGATCACAACAGATGGCTTATTGAGGCGGGGCTAAAGCATGAGATCCCCAAGCAGGTGCGCAAGGAGAAAGGTCCCGAGTTCGTTGTCTCAAACACGTTCGAGTTCGACAAGTTCACCAAGCGCCCCAAGCTCGGACTAGCTCAGTCGCTCTTCAGCCACCTCACGTCGGATGACATCCATCTGTGCCTTGCCAACCTCAAGGAAACGATGGAGCCGGGAGGGCGCTTTTTCGCAACCTTCGTACCCAAGGGATTCCTGCCGTCTGAGTACGAAAACCCCACCAAGTCGGACGACAAGCTCGCGTTCGAATACGATGCCGAAGACGTTCTCAAGATCGGCCGAGAGATCGGATGGCAAGCGCGATACATCGGTGACTGGGGCCATCCTCGCGGCCAGGAGATGCTTGAGTTCGCCCTGCCCGAAGCGGAAGTATAGCCGAGACACGGAGACTCATGGCAGCCACTGTCACTCGAACAAGTAGTGCGCCCGACCTGCTGAGGTCGCTTTCCACGACGTGGGATCTGCTCTTGGCGATCACGCTGCGCGATATTCGCGTGCGCTATCAGGGCACGTTCCTGAGTTTCATCTGGTGGATCGCCCGCCCGCTGACTCTGGGAACCGTTCTTTACATCGCACTGGGGCGCGTACTGGATCTGAGGGCCGACGTCCCGAACTACTCGATCTTTCTTCTGTCCGCGCTGTTTCCTTGGTTCTGGTTCTCTGGTTCGGTCAGCCAAGCCACGGGCATCTTCGTCGGGAATAGCGGGCTCTTGAAGAAGGTCCGCTTTCCAAAGCTGATCCTCCCGCTGTCCGCCGTTCTCTTCAACACCTCTCAGTTCCTCCTGACGCTGCCCATCCTGATCGGATTCGTCCTGGTCGCAGGCATCGATCCCGAGCTGATGTGGCTCGCCGGCATTCCGGCGCTGATGGCGCTCCAACTGCTCCTCCTGATCGGGCTGGGAACGCTGCTGGCAACGCTTAACGTTTTCTTTCGCGACCTTGGGCCAATGGTAGACGTAGCCCTACTGTTGTTGTTCTACCTCTCGGCCATTATCTTCCCGCTGGATCTCGTGCCGGATGAATTTAGGCCGATCATGGCCCTCAATCCGGTTGCGCCTCTGATCGACGCATGGAGGAACTTATTCCTATACGGTGAATTCCTTGATGGAGCCATCTGGCCTGCGCTAGCAATCACGGCGGCATCTCTAGCCTTAGGGCTGTTTGCGTTCAACAAGCTGGAAAGGCACTTTGCGGATGCCCTCTAAAGAGCGCTACGCCATACGCCTAAAGGGGGTTTCAAAGCGATACTTGCTCAGCCGCACCACGCCGTTACACATCCGGGACATGCTCATGAAGCCGTGGACGATCAGGAGCCGGCTCGCGGGCGAGGCGTTCTGGGCCCTGCAAGACGTCTCGTTGGACGTACGCCGCGGGCAGATACTGGGCATCATCGGCAAGAACGGCTCCGGCAAGAGTACGCTGGTGCGTACCATGGTCGGGCTATCGCCTCCGACGAGCGGCACCGTCTCGGTCCACGGAACGTACGCCGCACTTCTCGATCTTGGGGCGGGGTTTCATCCCGATGCCACGGGGCGGGAGAATGCGTACATTAACGCTCTGTTCATGGGCCTCACCAAGAAGCGAGCGCGTGAACTGATGCCGGAGATCCTCGAGTTCTCGGGCCTTGGGAAGTTCGTTGACCAACCGATGCGCACCTACTCGTCGGGCATGTACGTGCGGTTGGGCTTCTCCGTCGCCGTGCATGTTAAGCCGGAGATCCTCGTGATCGATGAGATCCTCGCAGTGGGCGACGCCGACTTCCAGCAGAAGTGCTTCGATCATTTCGCGGAGTTGAAACAGCAATCGGCCACGATCATCCTGGTCACGCACAGCATGAGCACGCTGCGGGAGTTCGCGGACCGGGTCATTCACATGGAGCACGGGCGGGTCGTCAATGATGGAGACCCGAACGCCGTCATCGACAAGTACATGATGAACCGCCTTACGGCATCGCCGGCCGCGCGTAAGGTCTTCAGGAGATCGCTTGAGGCGCAGGGACTGCTGCCCGAAGAGGCCGTGGAAGAGTCGACCCCCGGTGGGGTTGAGCGATAGGGAGCACTCATGGCCCGTACCACGCTGGTGATCGGTCTGGATGGAGCGGATTGGTCCCTGCTCAACCCGCTCATGGAAGACGGCGCGATGCCGACGCTGAAGGCCTTCGTCGCGTCCGGCGTAAGCGCCACGTTGGAGTCCATCCGCCCAACGAACTCAATGTCCGCGTGGACGTCGCTGATGACGGGCACCAACCCGGGCAAACACGGCGTCTACGACTTCGTACGAAAGACGGATACGCCGTTCAAGACCACCGTGACGAACTCTTCAGTCATCGGGTTCCCCACCATCTGGGAGACGCTGACAGCCGCCGGGCGAAGCTCCTGCGTGATCGATATGCCTCCGCTCTATCCGCCGTTCGAGATCAACGGCGCGATGATCGGCGGAATGGGCGCCGTAACATCGTTCGATCGCTCCTATACATGGCCAGCAGAACTGGCTGCGGAGGTCGAAAACGCCGTCGGCGAGTTCCTGCCGGACGTCGCCTGGGTAGGCAGACCGGGGCAGCAGGAAGAACTCCTGGAGGAGTGGATCGCCCTCGTTGACAATCGTCGCAAGGTGGCGGAGTACCTGCTGGGCAAACAGGCTTGGGACCTCTTTTTCGCGGTGTTCGTCGCACCAGACCGCGTCCAGCATGTCTTCTGGCAAGAGCTAACAGAGCGCGGCCCGCTCTACTCGAAGGTGCGCCGTTTCTACGAAGAGCTGGACGAGGCGATCGCCAGGCTGATAGAGCGGGTCGACACGACGGAGTCTGACGTCTTGCTCGTCTCCGACCACGGATTTCGCACGTTCCACGACACCTTCGACGTCAACCTAGTCTTGGCGGAGGCCGGCCTGCTGAAGTGGCAAAATGTGGAGCCTATGGCCGCCAGGGTGCTGCGGAAGGCGGGAAGGATCGTGAAGCCTCTGGCTGGACGGCTGGAGCAGGTCA
This sequence comes from Chloroflexota bacterium, assembly GCA_022574655.1. Taxonomy (GTDB): domain Bacteria; phylum Chloroflexota; class Dehalococcoidia; order SM23-28-2; family RBG-16-64-32; genus JACZRQ01. Next base: position 1,732 of record JACZRQ010000115.1, on the reverse strand, counting down.
TCCAGCGGCGTTATCCAGCGCAGCGAGAGCTACTGGAAGACTCAGTTGCCTATAGCGACCTGTCGGAGAGCGTTCACCTGAACCTCGCCGGCCGCGAGTCCACAGGCTCAGTATCGCCGGGCGAAGTCGAATCGGTCCGCGAACTGGTGACTTCCAAGCTCTTGGAGTTCCGCGACCCGCAAAACGGGCAGCCCGTGATCAAGGAGGTGCTCGATGGAGGCGACTACTTCCACGGCGCGCACGACGGGGACGCGCCCGACCTGCTCCTAGAGTGCCACGATGGCTACGCGCACAACAACGGCCTGGGGCGGGTACTGTTCCGCTGGACGTACTGCCAGGGCGTCCACTCCATGAACGGGATCATCGCGGGACTGGGGCCGAGCTTCCGCCAGAGCGCCAACGCCTCGACCGTCAGCATTCTGGACGTCACGCCAACGCTTCTTGCCCTCCAGGGCCTAGGCGCTCCAGACGGAACTGATGGACGCATTGCCGAAGAGCTTCTGGAACAGACGCCTCAGACGGCGGAACAGCCGGTCGCGGTGTCGGAGCGAACCGGAGAGGCGACTCCTTACACGGAAGAGGAAGAGGAAGCAGTACGCGAACGGCTACGGGGGCTGGGCTACATCGAATAGTTAGCCGCCTCGCTTGCCGTAGATCCCAAACGCCTGACCCGGCACCAGACGCCCGCTATCGCACATCAGGGAGTCCAGCAGGAAGAGCAGTTCGCCGCGCGAGATGCCGCGCGTGATGGCCAGCTCCCTCCCCGACAGCCTCGCCCTCACCTTGTCGATCGCACGGCCCAACCGTCCCCTGGAGTCGTCAGGCTGCCTGAAAAGCGTCAGAGCTAGCAGCGCGCCCGCCGTCCTGATGCGAAGCGGGGAGAGGTAGCGCGCGAAGACATCCAGTATCTCGCCTGAGCGAGCGCACTCGAACGGGCTGAACTCCCATTTGGCCCTGGACGGCCAGACGATCTTGAATCGCGGCTCGCTGCTATCCCGCGTAGCATCCACATACGTCTGGAACATACGCTTCTTCTCTTCGGTGAACTGGAAGTACGACTCACCGACAACGTCATTCATGAAGAAGCGTCCTTCCGATGTCAGGCTACGGCTGACTTGGAAGGCGAAGTGTTCGAGGTTCACGAGGTGATGTACCGAGGAGATGGCGACAGCCAGGTCGTACGACTCACCTGGGAGGCCGACAAAGTTGAGGTCCTGCTGTCGCGTCGCCGCCCGGCCTGGGTACGTTTGGTCCAGCCGCTTCTGTAATCGCGATAGTGCGTCACCACTGATGTCGAAGATCGTCAGGTTGAGCTGTGGATGTCGTCCGAGCAAGTGTTCCTCAATCTCGCCAGGCCCGGCACCGAAGATGCAACCGCTGGTGAACTCGCCCTCGTCTCCGATCGTCTGGTACCAGCGCTTGTCAGGATCGCCGGTGAGGCGCTCATTGAGGTAGCGTTGGATGGAACGCCGAGGCGTCTCGGTGAGGAGCGTCTCGGTGCGCGAGTCCCAGAACTCCTCCTCTTCGCGGAGCATCTTGAGATACTCCTCGTCATCTTGTTGCACATGCAAGACGTCCTCTGGAGACGAAGCGCCAATCGCAGAATCAGACGTCATGGCTGCCGCGATGGTACCACGGGAGGTTCAGACACTAATATGAGAACGTCATCGAAAGAGACATTGTGGCCGCTTGAGACGTTACGCGCGATCTGGAAGTAGCAGAGGGCATCGTC
>JACZRQ010000114.1 GCA_022574655.1 Chloroflexota bacterium | reverse complement strand
GGGCCGACGGGGTTCCCGCCGATGTTAGGTGGGGTGAAGGCGTTCGGCGGGCCGGTGTGCCCGTGGGCGCCTTGAGGTAGAAGCGCTTCACGGTTAGTGGTTTAGACACGCTGAAGCCCCAGACGGGGAGGCCTCCGCTACTACGGCGGCGGAGCCACGAGCGGGGTACGGGTGGACGGATTTCCGTTGCCCGGCATTTGGGGTGCGTGATACGGTAGCGTCTGCCTTTTGAAGCTCAGAATGATAGTGGAGGTAGCCCAGTGGTGCTGGTGAAGGACGTTTATGAGATCGGTGAGATTCCGCCTGTGGGCGTGGTGCCGAAGGAGATGTACGCGCAGGTGATCCGGCCGGAGCGGTTCGGGGAGCCGAAGGATGCGTTCCAGGTGGAGAAGGTGGCTACGCCAACCGAGCTGGGCCCGCGCGAGGCGCTGGTGATGGTGATGGCGGCGGGGATCAATTACAACAACATCTGGGCGGCGCGCGGTATGCCGGTTAACGTGATCAAGGCTCGCGAGAAGCAGGGCGACACGACGGGGTTCCACATCGGCGGGAGCGATGCTTCGGGCGTGGTTCAGGCGGTCGGAAGCGACGTCACGAGCCTGCAGGTGGGCGACGAGGTGGTGATTCACTGCGGAATGTGGGACGAGAACGACGCGTCCGTGACGGCGGGGAAGGACCCGGTGTTCTCGAGGTCGTTCCAGATCTGGGGTTACGAGTCGAACTGGGGGAGCTTCGCGCAGTTCACGAAGGTGCAGGCGCACCAGTGCATGCCGAAGGCGAAGCACCTGACGTGGGAGGAGGCGGCGGCGCCGACGCTGGTCGGGGCGACGGCGCACAGGATGCTGACGAATTGGGCGCCGAACAGCGTCAAGAAGGGCGACGTGGTGCTGATCTGGGGCGGCTCCGGCGGCCTGGGGTCGATGGCGATTCAGATCGTTCGCGAGTTGGGTGGTATCCCGGTCGCGGTGGTGTCGAGCGAGGACAAGTTCGCGTTCTGCGAGAAGTTGGGCGCGAAGGGTTGCATCAACCGCAAGGATTTCGATCACTGGGGGATGATGCCGCACTGGACGGACGATGAGGCTTACGGGAAGTGGGCGAAGGGAGCTCGGGAGTTCGGGGCGAAGCTGTGGGAGGTGCTGGGAGAGCGCCGCAGTCCGGCGATCGTGTTCGACCATCCGGGGGAGGATACGATCCCGACTTCTATATTCGTATGCGATACGGGTGGAATGGTCGTGATCTGCGCGGGGACGACGGGTTTCAACGCGACGGTGGACCTGCGATACCTGTGGATGCGGCAGAAGCGCCTGCAGGGGTCGCACTTCGCGAACGATGAGGACGCGAACGCGTTCAATCAGTTGGTGCGGGATGGAAAGATCGATCCGTGCCTGGGTGACACGTACACGTTCAACGAGATTCCGCTGACGCACCAGTTGATGTCCGAGGGGAAGCAGCCGCTGGGGGTGATGGCGGCGCTGGTGAACGCGCCGCGCGAGGGGATGAAGGACCTGGGGTAGGAAAACGTGAGCTATTCGATGTCTACGCCTGTAGCCATGACGGTCTAAAGCGGCTCCCCGATGTCCGGACAAGGTTCATTCTGAGAGAACGGTATCGCTGCGACTGATTGCAGGATCTTCAGGCCATCCACTGAGTCGACGTCCTTATCGCAGTCGACGTCACCAAAGAGATACACGAAAACCGACCCAATCTGAGGGCAATCTGGCTGCTGATTGAACGGGATCGCGGCTATGTCTTGCAACACCTTGAGAGCATCCACGGAATCCGTATCGCCGTCGCAGTCGTTGTCTCCGCGGGATAGACTAACGACAGGCCACGAGTTTAGACCCGGACAAAGGCTTTCGTCTGACCCCGTCCATGTGACGGGTCCGAGCCACTGAGGGTCGCGGAGGACCAGCGATCCAGGCCCACCCTGGCCAATGCCGTGGGATATCTGCCCCCAGTTGCCGGCGAATTCATGCCAAGCGAACGTTTCTATCATCTCCAGCGTGTAGTCGACGGGCACAGAGTCATCCCAAGGTAAGCGTTCATCGACGAAGATCCTAAGAAACCCGGTTCGGTCGCAGGCTGCGGGGGCATAGGAATTAGCATGAGACCCGAGCGCGACCGATACCGTCGGGCGAAGGCCGTCTTTCAACACGCCATCCGCATAACGGCGGGCCTGCACAACCTCGTGCTGAGAGTAGGCGACCCAGGTTGGCCGTACGGACGACTGATCATCTGCAAGCTGTTCAACCGTCGCACCGGGCGGGAAGACCACCTGAACCACTTCCCAATCGCCTTCGTGATCGAATTCGTCAGGAAATGCGTCATTGAAGTAGTAGAAGAGCCAATATTGGACCACAACCTGGCCCTCGTCCTCAGTCACTCGCGCATACACTCTTGGCTCCGAGTCTGGAATAGCGCTCTCGAAGCGGCTGCAGTAGACGCCACCGCCCGATCGATGGTCGAGAGGCAGATCCAAATAATGTTCCGGGCCTGTTGAATCGCGTAGAAACTCGCCCGTTCCGTCCCAGTCATTGACGAGCTGATCTTCGTCCGGGGTTTTGTTCTCGATCAGGTCTGAGTCGGCGAGGAAGTCCTCGACTGTCATGGGCGGAAAGCAGTCATCCGGGTGCTGGAGGATCACGGGGCGGTACTTGAACGCGAGCTCTTGGTTCGCCCCCGAAAGTCCATTGGGGTTTGCGAACTTTCCTTGGCTCGCGGGTTCCTCGACAGCAAAGGTGAGGAGCAATATCGCCGCCGCGATCAGAACAGCGACGCCCTTGCTGGCGATTCGCCGTGCAGTGCCTTCCACGGTAGATTTGCTTCTCGATGTTGGTGTCATCGGGTGTTTTCCCGCCGCAATCGTGCCCGAGGCCAGCCGACTTGTCAAAGGACGCAGACCGCGGCCGACTTCAGCCGCACGGCGACAAGACCTGAGGAGCAGCACACCAAAACCCAGCGAACGTATAATCGAAGGCGATATGAGTGACACGCTTACGATTTCGCATCCTCAGAAGCCGGTGGTGCTTGGCCGGACGGCGCGGTGGCATATCGTCGTGCGGTTCGGGGAGATTGCGCTGAAGAAGGGTAACAAGCGCTGGTTCATGCAGAAGCTGCGGTCGAACGTGGAGCGGACGCTGACGGGGCTGCCGGTTTCGGACGTTACGATCCGGCCGAACCGCTGCTTCGTGCAGGTGGACGATGTTTCGGCGTGGCCGGAGATCAGCGAGCGGCTGGCGAACGTGCCGGGGGTGATTCACTTTTCGCTGGCGTTGGTAGTGCCGCCCGACATCGAGGCGATCAAGGAAGCGTACGCGATCCTGGCGCCCGAGACCCCGGAGTCGTTCCGAGTGAGGGCACGGCGGGGGGACAAACGGTTCCCGTTGCGGTCGCCGGAGATTGAGGATGTCGTCGGCCAGTGGATCAAGGACCGGACGGGCGCGCGCGTCGACCTGAGCAACGCCGAGCTGACGTTCGGGGTGGACATACAGAAGGAAGGGGCGTTCACGTTCGTCGAGCAGATCGACGGGCCGGGCGGGCTTCCGGTAGGGACGGCGGAAGGTAAGGTGGTGGTGCTGCTTTCGGGCGGGATAGACTCGCCGGTGGCGGCGTACCGGCTGCTGAAGCGGGGCTGCAAAGTGGAGCTGGTGCACTTCACGTCGTACCCGCTCGTGGACAGGTCATCGTGGGACAAGTGCCGGACGCTGACGCAGATGCTGGCGAAGTACCAGTACGAGGTGAACCTTCACATCGTACCGCTGGGTGAGGTGCAGCAAAGAATCGTAGTGGCGGTACCAGCGAGATATCGCATACTAATGTATAGGCGGATGATGCTGCGGATCGGCGAGCGGATCGCTGTAAAGCACCGCTGCCAGGCGATCGTGACAGGCGAGGCGCTGGGACAGGTGGGGTCGCAGACGCTGACAAACCTGGTGAGCATCGAGAGTGCGATCGACACGCCGGTGCTCCGGCCGCTAATCGGGCTGGATAAGCACGAGATCATCGACGAGGCCAAGCGTCTTGGCACGTACGAGACGTCGATCGAACCGGACATGGACTGTTGCCAGTACCTGATGCCGCCGAAGGTGGCGACATCATCGTCTCCAGTGGAGTTGGCGAAGGTCGAGAGTGATCTGGATATCGAGGAACTTGTGGCGATGGCGTTGGATGGGGTTAGCGTTGAGGAGTTTCGCTGGCCGGACGTGAAGTGAACGGCGGACAGTGGATAGTGGACAGTGCCGGTGTCGCGCTCCGGTCGACCCTCACCCCAGCCCTCTCCCGTGGGACGGGAGAGGGGGGATCTACCTCATCGAACCGTCTTTGCTCCGCTCATCCCTTCGACAAGCTCAGGGTGAGCGGGAAGGACGGCGTGCCACTGCTCCACCCCAGCCCGATTAAGGCGCCCCCAGACGGGCAGGCTGCCCACCCACTCCATCATCTACATCCATGGCGCTTCGCCGCCCGGACCCGCAATTTCGGCGTACGAACAAGATGCCGTTAGCCGTCTCAGCAGTGGTGTACGAAGACGCATCGCGGCTACGCCCCGACGGGCGCCCGTCCGGGCGCGTGCTGGCAGTGCGGAGGCCGGAGGAGGTTGGGGAGCCGTTCGGGGGGATGTGGGGGTTGCCGGCGGCGACGGTGGGAGAGAGCGAGACACCGGAGCAGGCTGTGAGGCGGCTGGGGTCGCAGAAGCTGGGGATGACGCTGGCGATCGTGGCTGAGATCGCTCGGGGGAAGCAGGACCGTGCGGAGGGCGAGTTGTCGATGGTGTTGTTCGAGACGCGAGCGGTAGAGGCGGAGCCGAAGCTTGGCCGGGGCGACGAGGCGGATGGGGTGACGTATTACACGGATTGGAAGTGGGCGGAGGCGGAGGTGTTCGAGCCGACGGCAGCGGCGGGGTCGTTGTGTTGTCGGCTGTTTCTGGAGGCGGCTGGGCAGCGAGAGAGTTGAAGATCCGGCCAGCGCTCGGGAGGGGCTAGTTCATGCTGAACGGCGGGTAGCGATCCGTCACCAGCAGGAATGCGTAGGCTTGAACTCGCAAACTCCACCTCCCGACGCCCACGACGAAGTCGAAGAGCCCTTTGGGGTAGCGTCCAGTGAACAGGATCGCGAACCACGCGACCATCACGGCAATTACCGCGAGGATCCCGAGGACGAGGAGCACGATGTAGTGAGGGATCGCGAGCAGCCACTTCACCAGCGGGAGCCATCGGTTCAAGTCTTGCTTGGCGTCCGGATAGTCGATCTCGAGATGCACCGACTGCTCATCTACGGTAGAAGGGTACTTGTCCGTTAACAGGATGAAGTACGCCGTGACCCGGCTCGAGAAGCGCGTCAGCTCGCGGGCAAAGTCGAACCACCAGCGCGGGTATACTTGCCGGAAGACGATCATCAGCACGGTAGCGAGCCAAAGGCCGACTGCTATTCCGCCACTAGACCCGGTCGCCGTATCGATCACAATCGTTCCGCTTATAGAATCGCTCACAAGAGCCGCAATGACCAGAATCGGGATGATCCAGATGACCCGAAATAGCGTCGTGAGTCGGTTAAGTTCTTCCGGATAATCGATCTCGAGACGTGCGGCATAGCTCTCAGATTGGGCGACCATCGTATCCTCCTTGAGTCAACGGGCATAAGGCAATTCCAACCGTCAGTATAAAGGCAGAGTACACCACTGCAACGATCGAATGCGGTAGAATAAGGCGGCCCTGCCGTTCACGTTAAGGAGAGAGAGATGGACTACCGCTTCACAGATGAGGAAGAGTCGTTCCGACAGGAGATCCGCGAGTTTTTGCGCGCGGAGCTGCCAGCGGGGGAGGAGCAAGGCGAGGAACAAGAGGGTGGCTCGGAGAAGTGGGAGTTCGCGCGGCGGTTCCAGAAGAAGTTGGCCGCGAAGGGCTGGCTGGTGCCCCACTGGCCGAAGGAGTACGGCGGCGGCGCGATGGGCATCATGGAGCAGGTGGTGATGCGCGAGGAGATGTCTTACGGGCGGGCGCCGCTGCTGGACATCTTTGGTGTGAACATGCTGGGGCCGGTGCTGATGCTGTACGGGACCGATGAGCAGAAGAAGAAACATCTGCCGGGGATCTCGTCGGCGGCGGTGACGTGGTGCCAGGGGTACTCGGAGCCGCAGTCGGGGTCGGACCTGGCGTCGTTGCAGACGAAGGCGGTGAAGGACGGCGACGATTACGTGATCAACGGCCAGAAGATATGGACGTCGAACGCGCACCGAGCGGACTGGATGTTTCTGCTGGCGCGGACGGACCCGAAGGCGCCGAAGCATAAGGGGATCAGCTTCCTGCTGACGCCGACGGACACGCCGGGCTTCTCGACGCGGCCGCTGATCAATCTGGCGGGCCAGCACGGGTTCAACGAGGTGTTCTTCGAGGACGTGAGGATACCAGTGAGCAACCTGGTGGCGGAGGAGAACCGCGGTTGGTACGTGGGCGCGGCGTTGTTGGACTTCGAGCGTTCGGGGATCGGCAGCAGCGGGGCCTCGCGGCGAAACCTGGACGACCTCGTGACGTACGTGAAGGACGGTGGACGAGGGAAGAAGGAGGGAGGGGGTAGCGGCAACGGCGCGGTGAAGGCCACGGTGCGGCATCGGCTGGCGGAGCTGGTGATCGAGACGGACGTGGGCCGGTACTTGAGCTACCGGGTGGCGTCGATGCAGTCGAAAGGCGAGGTGCCGAACTACGAGGCGTCGGTGGCGAAGGGCTACCTCTCGGAGCTGGGGCAGCGGGTCGCCGGTGCGGGAGTGAACATCATGGGGTTGCCGGGGCAGGTGCGTCCGGAGTCGAAGAAGTGGGCGGCGCTGCGCGGGTCGTTCGCGATGTTGTACCAGGTGTCGATGGGGATGACGATCGCGGGCGGGACGAGCGAGATCCAGCGGAACATCATCGCGCAACGCGGGCTGGGGCTGCCGCGGGGGTAGGGGGTAAGGCATCCGCGAAACCCAGCGCGGGATTCCGCCATAGGCGGACAGGCATCGCGCAGCGAGGGCTGGGGCTGCCGCGAGGGTAGGGAAAGCCTCCACGAGACCCAGCAAATGATTCCGCCATAGGCGGACAGGCATCGCGCAAGGCGGGCTGGGGTTGCCGAGGCGATAAGGGGAACCGAGCCCGTGGGGAAGCCGGGACTGACCTGACAAACTTGACATCCGGTCGCAAGTCGATATGATGACGGTTGCGGCGGCAAGATAACTCGCTTCACCGGACGAGTTTTGGCGAACTCGTGCTGGTGCAGTTCATTCTTGGGGGGTGTGCTCTTTGCGTTCACCGACTGCTATTACACTCACCGTGCGCGGCGCGTTCGTCGCGCTGCTGGTCATGATCGCCGGGGGGCTGCTGGCTGGCCCGGGGCCGAAGAGCGCTGAGGCGGCGCTGTTGACCGAGGTTAAGAAGCTCCTCTCGTCCGACGCCCAGTCGAGCGGCTTTTTCGGCAAAAGCGTCGCGGTCAGCGGCAACACCGCCGTCGTGGGGGCATACGGGGAAGATGAGGGGAACCCGTTCGACGACTTTGGCGCTGCTTACGTCGTCCAGCGCGACCAGGGCGGAGCGGACAACTGGGGCGAGGTGAAGAAGATCACCGCCGCCGGCGCCCAGGCCGGCGACTGGTTCGGCATCAGCGTGGCGGTCAGCGGCAACACCGCCGTCGTAGGGGCATACCAAGCGGAGGTTGGAGGCGGGGCCGCCTACGTCTTCGAGCGCGATCAGGGCGGCGTGGACAACTGGGGCCAGGTGAAGAAGCTCACCGCCTCCAACATCCAGTACAATGACAGGTTCGGAGTCAGCGTGGCGGTCAGCGGCGACACCATCGTCGTCGGCGCATACTGGGAGGATGGCGCC
>JACZRQ010000113.1 GCA_022574655.1 Chloroflexota bacterium | reverse complement strand
GTAGAAGGCGGTCATGAACGCCGCCACCACGCCAAGCCAGAAGACCAGCTGGCCGACGCCCCCACCTGCGCCCCATGCGTGCGCCAGTATCTCGTCCTTGCTCCAGAATCCGGCCAGCGGGAAGATGCCGACGAGCGCCAGGCTGCCGATAGTCATCGTCGCGAACGTGATGGGCATGGCGGTCCTGAGACCACCCATTTTTCGCATATCGAACGTGCCGGTTGCGTGGTTGACGGAGCCGGCGCCAAGGAACAACAACGCCTTGAAGAACGCGTGCGTAAACAGGTGGAACATCACCGCCACGAGGCCACCCACCCCCAGACCCATCATCATGTACCCGAGCTGGCTGATCGTGGAGTACGCGAGCACCCGCTTAATGTCCGTCGCCACGATCCCGAGCAGCGCAGCAATGATAGCCGTAATCGAGCCGATCGCCGCGACGGTTACGATCGCGTCGTCCGACGCCGCGAAGACGGGGAAGAACCGCGCGACCAGGTAGACGCCGGCGACAACCATCGTCGCGGCGTGAATCAGGGCCGACACTGGCGTTGGACCCTCCATCGCGTCCGGCAGCCAGACGTGCAGCGGGAACTGGGCAGACTTCCCGGCCGCGCCGGCGAATATGCCGAGCGCGAACCAGGTCAGCGTCGTCGATCCTATAGCTCCGGCGGCGGCAAGTTCGTGGATCACCGGTACGTTCAACTCCCCGGTCTCAGACCAGATGATGAGGATAGCGATCAAGAACCCGAGATCGCCGATACGGGTGACGACGAACGCCTTCGTCGCCGCCCTGCGCGCGGCGTCCTTGAAGAACCAGAATCCGATCAGAAGGTACGAGCTGACCCCGACCAGCTCCCAGAAGACGAAGATCTGCAGGATGCTCGACGCAATGACAAGACCGAGCATTGATGCTGTAAACAGCGACATGAATGCGAAGTAGCGGTTGTATCCCTCGTCGCCTCGCATGTACTCCTGCGAGTAAATCTGCACAAGCAGCGACACACCCGTAACGATGACGAGCATGATTCCGCTCAGGCCGTCCAGGGTGATCCCGATGTCGATCCTTAGTGGATCGACGAAGACCCATTCGTGGGCATCGAAGCCAGTGCGGTGGCCGTCAGCGGCGATCGCCGTGTCGAGCGCCCAGAGGGAGAGAAGGAACGCGGTACCGATCGCGAGGATGGTGACATAACCGCTGAACCGCGGATTCCAAACACCGTCGCGGGTCAGCCCCAACAAAGAGACCAAGGAGATGATGGAAAGCGACCCGATGGGCAACAGCATGATCGCCCAAACGGCTCCCTCAGGTATGTCGCTGAGCAACTAGCTCTTCCTCAAAATCTCTTCAGCGACATGAACCTTGCCCCACGGTACGTAAATGTCGTGCTTTTCGAAGTCTGACGCGTCCGCCCAGCCCGACTCCGGGACCACCTGCACGGCTATTGCGGCATCGTTCAGCAGCTCTTTCCAGATGTCTGCCCCGTAGGCGTTCTTCGTCTCCATGAACTTGATCCACATATCAGCTCACCACTTCAACAGGTTGGCCTTGTCGACATCCACCGTGTCCCGCACTCGATACAACAGCACGGCGATGGCGAGTGCGACGGCCGCCTCAGCCGCCGCCACCGTGACCACGAACACGACAAAAACGTGACCATCGATTGGGCTCTCCGACTCGACGAACCGGGAGAACGCGATCAGCGTCAAGTTGGCGGCGTTGAACATCAACTCGATGCCCATGAGAACACCGACAAAGTTCCGCTTCGCCAGCGCGAGGTACAGCCCGATCGCGAAGAGGATCGCGCCGACCATCAGGTAGTGTTCCAGGTCGACCGACATTAATCTTCGGCTGCGCCTTCCGTACCCTCGTCGCGGACGATGATGATCGCGCCGAGCATCGCCACCAGCATCAGCGCAGCGGCGATCTCGAACGGCAGGATGTACTTGTCGAGTAGCGCCACTCCTATAGCCGAGGCGGTCTCTTCAAATCCTGGGCGGTCCGAGATGCTCCAGTTCGTATCGATCGACGCATAGCCAAGCATCGTCGCCACCAAGCCCGACAGCACGACCGCGGGCAGGCGCATTGACGTCTCAGCGTTGTCGCGGCCGGCCTGCGGCGTGAGCACGATGGCGAAGATCACCAAGATCGCAATCGCTCCGGAGTAGATCAAAATCTGGACGACTCCCACGAAATCAGCGGATAGTGTTATGTAGAGTCCAGCCACTCCCAGGAAGCTCAGCACAAGGAACACAACGGCGTGGATCAGATTACGAACGGCAGCGACCATGAACGCGGAGCCGATCGTGATGATCGCCAGCGCCCAGAACGCGACTACGGTGCCGGTATCTTCCATCAGGCTCCGGGAGTTCCCGCGCCCTCGTAATAGATCGCGCCCAGCTCTTGAGTGAGCGTCGCCCGCTTTCCAGCGGAACTCGCAGTGCCGTGTCCAAGCATTCTCGCCCAGAAGATCGCCAGTCCGATCGCCAGCACCCAGTTGATCGCGGCAAAGATCGGTAGCACTGTCGCCGCATCGTAACCCCCCTCGCGCCAGATCAGCGTCTCGAGACCAACGACGAGTATGTTCACGAACATCAGCTCGAGCAGGAACTTCCAGGAGAACGCCATGAGCTGGTCTATCCGCAGACGCGGCAGCGTACCTCTCGCCCAAATAAAGATGAAGAAGACTGCATACAGCTTCGTGAGGAAGATCAGAAAGCCGGGAACCCACTCTTCGAGGCCCCAGAGCGTCCACCCTCCCATGAAGAGCGTGACGATCACTCCGCACAACGCGAACGTGGCGAAGTACTCCGCCGCGTAGAAGAACCCGAACTTTATTCCCGAGTATTCGGTGTGGAACCCGGCGATGAGCTCCGACTCCGCTTCCGAGATGTCGGCCGGGCTGCGGTTAACCTCAACCAGACCAGCGATGATGAAGGCGACGAGCGCAAGAGGCTGAATCGCGAACATCCAGACGTCATTGCCGCTCTGCCATTCCACGAAGTCCACCATGCGCATGCTGCCGACCATGATGACGACCCCCAGGATCGCAAACACCTGCACCAACTCGTAGCTGATCAGCATGGCGATCTGACGCATCGCGCCGATCAGCGCGAACTTGTTGTTGGACGACCAACCTGCGGCGAACACGGCGATTGTGTTGATCGAGCCGATCGCAACGAAGAAGAGCACGCCGACGTCGAGGTCGGAGAGCACCATTCCTTCGCCGAACGGAATCACGGCGAAGACCACCATCGCCGGAATGAAAATCGCGATCGGCGCCGCCCAGAAGAGGATCGTGTCCGTTGCTCGGGGGGTGATGGCCTCCTTCAGCAGGAGCTTTATCGCGTCCGCGACCCCCTGCAGCAGACCCATCGGGCCGACTCTGTTTGGTCCGATGCGGTTGTGCATGAGACCGATCACGCGACGCTCAATCCAGATGAATATAATTTGACTGACGAGAAGCCATAGTAGTATGCCGACGACGCCAATAATCCCAGAGACGACGTACGGCACCCAATCGGGCGCCCCCCAGTCGAGGATCTGGTCCTGCAGAGCGCCGATAGCGTTCCCCAGGTCGCGGAAGTCGTACCATTTGGCGAGGATCGGCATCAGCGATCCACCTCACCAACAACGATATCCACGCTGCCGAGCACGACGACGGCGTCCGCGATAGTGGCCCCGACCGTCATCTTCTTCAGGGGCGTCAGGTTGATGAACGAAGGCGCCCGGATGTGGAAGCGATACGGAGCGATCCCGCCATCGCTCACGATGTAGAAGCCAAGCTCGCCTCTCGGTGACTCGATACGGGCGTACGCCTCGCCTTCCGGCGGGCGAATCACCAGCGGCGCAACCGGGTCACCGACCGGCTGTACCGTCGACGTCGACATCCGAGCGTGGATCGGCCCTTCCGTGATCATGTCGGCGCATTGCTCGAGAATTCGAAGGCTCTGCAGCATCTCGGCCATCCGCACCGCGAACCGGTCGTAGGCGTCACCGTTGGTACCAACGGCGATGTCGAATTCAACCTTGTCGTACGCTGCGTACGGGTCTGCTTTTCGCAGGTCCCAGGCGACGCCGCTACCTCTCAGCATCGGACCGCTCAACGAGTATGCGATCGCTTCCTCCGGCGTAAGCTTCGCGATGCCACGGGAGCGAGCGATGATGATCTCGTTATTCAGCAAGAGATCTTCATACTCTTTGACGCGTTTCGGCAAGTCTTTCAGAAGGACCGCCAGGGCCGGAAGAAATTCCGGCGGGATGTCGCGCGAGACGCCGCCGATTCGCATGTAATTCGTCGTCAGCCGCGCGCCGCAGGCCATCTCGAACAAGTCGAGGATCTTCTCGCGGTCGCGGATCATATGCATGACCGGCGTCTGCCAGGTGCCGCAATCGTTCGCGAACGTTCCGACCGCCATGCAATGGCTCGCAAACCGCTGCAACTCCGCCATGATCGTCCGCAGCCAGTCGGCCCGCTCCGGCACGTCGATCTCCATCATCTTCTCGACAGCCATCACGTACGCAAGGTTCCCGGTCATCGCCGCCAGGTAGTCGGTTCGGTCCGTAAACGGGATGTTCTGCGTGTAGGTCCGCTCCTCGGCCAGCTTCTCCATCGAGCGGTGCAGGTAGCCGATGATCATCTCGGCGTCGATGATCTTTTCGCCGTCCATCGTCAAGCGCAACCGAAAGACGCCGTGCGTACTGGGATGCTGAGGACCGACGTTGATGACGTAGGGCTCTGACTTAAGCGTCAACGTTGCCTCTGCCTTCGAGCTTCTTGCCGGGCTCGCCGGGGAAGCGCTCGAGACCCGCCATATGACCCGGCATGTTCAGGTAGTCCTTGCGCAGCGGCCAGCCGGCGAACCCCTCCCAGAGGAAGATGCGCCTGAGATCGGGGTGCCCTTCGAAGACGATTCCCATTAGGTCGTACGCTTCACGCTCCTGCAGGTGCGCGCCCGGCCACACTGAAGTCACCGACGGGAAAACCGGCTTCTCACGCTCGCTGGTTGAGATCTTGATCGAGCCCATCTGGTTCAGGCTGATCGATGTCATGTGATAGACGATCTCGAACGCGTCGAGGCGGTCCACAGCCGTCAGTGAGTTGAGAAACTTGAAGTCGAGGTCGCCGTCGCGCAGGAAGGTACAGACGTCGATGAGTTTGTCCGCCTTGACCATCGCGAACTCCGGCTGCGCATCAACGACCGCCTCCGGATACTTCTGCTCGATCTGATGCGCGATGTCTTGCCCGGCCAGGAGCCTGGTCATCCTAGCTCCATTCGAGCGCGTTCTTACGCCAGGCATACACGAGTCCGATCGTCAGAATCGCGAAGATGAAGAGGGAAACGCCGACGATCACTCCCAGAACACCCGAGAGACCGTCGGTTAGGGGTTTCTCGAATGGCAGGGCAGCGATTGCCGCGACCACGAGGATGCTCGCAACAGCCCAGAAGAGAGTCCGCGACACAAGGCGGCCGCCTGTCTCGGCAATCTCGCGGACTCGAGCCCGCTGCGCTGCAGTCTTGGCCTGCGACGCGCCAAGGTCCTTGACCAAGTCTGCTCGAACCTCGCTCCGGGCACGGTCCAGGACCTCCTGCACAATCCCAGGCGCGAATGCCTCTGGAAGACCCCGCGTTTCATCCATCAGGGCAGTCTTCGCTTCCGTCGAATACCTCAGCAACGCGTAGTCCTCGGCCGTCACCCCTCCCGATGCCTGGAGTCGCTCGATCTCCTCCATGTACGCCTTCCAGAGATCGTTCGCTGGCTCCAGAGCTGCGTAAGCGTCGGCGAGTATTTGCTTTCGTGGCAGATCAGGTGCATCGCCGGGCTTCTTCAACCACGCGAGCGTCGCAAGATCGCGCATGACCATCGCATGGGGGGCCACACTGCTCGCCTCGTCAAAGAACTTGCGCGCAACCCTGACGACCCCCACGTTCGGGGTGGCGAACACCGCAGCACATGTCTCGAGACGTGAGCAGGTCCCTCCACGACGCAAACGATGAGTGGCCGTGAGCGATTCTAAGTCGTTCCGCAGCGCCACGGGATTGTCTGGATGCACCTCAGCTTGCAGTAAGTCCTCCAGTTGAATCTCGTCGACCGAAACCGCAGGAGTGATCGGTGGTGCCCCCACGATCTCGACCTTCAGCGACTTCAGGGAGCGCGGGAGCCGAGCCACCATCAGCTCGATGTCGCTCGCTGAGAACCCACCGTTCGACAGGTAGTAGAAGACGGAACCCGAGCCAGCAGTCGTCCTCCGACCCGCTGCGATAGCGCCCGCACACCCTTCGAGGACGCTCTCCGTCTCGCGGAGCGTGTGTTTGAAGCAACTCAGAGTGCATCCGAGCTTGTAGAGCAGACGGAGCGCTTCCCGCGCAGCTTCTTCTCGAGCAGGCCCGCCGAACCCGAGCGCGTCCAACAAGAACGGGGTATCCAGCAACACTGTCAGGTCAGAAAACGCTTCCTCGGTCGCCGACGGGTTGGGAAGGTACAAGTAGGTCGCGAGCATGCTGCCCTTGATCGCAGTTTCGAGGTAGGCGAACGCCTCCGGGTCGTGGTGGAAGACGTTGACGATGAACCGCCCAAGAACGTATCCGACGTCGCCCTCCTCAGGGCCCGTGACTTCGACTGATCTACCCGATGCCTGAGCTCTCATCAGAGGTATGCATTGGCGCTCGACCAAATCGAGCAGTGCCGTCTCGGCCTCGCCCGCTTCCATCTCGACGCCGAGTTCCTCCCTCGCGAACCTGAGGAACTTGTCAACAAGACCCTGGAGTTGCCTCTCGGCCGCGGCTCTCGGCTTTGCAAGGTCGTATGAGTCCCTTGTGCGCTCGCTGAGACGCAATGTGCCTTGCGACCGCTCAAGAGCCCCCTCGTGATAGCCCCGGCGGGCAATGCTCTCGATCACTGGCTGCGGGACATCGAGACCGAACTGTTCTCTGATGCACGTCTGCGCGTCGGTCAGCGACAGCACCTGACCTTCAGCGTTGCCAACACAATGCACGAGGAAAGGAACCAGGCTGGACAAGTAGCCGCGTTTCGTTCGATCCCAGTTGGCCTTCAGGATGGCTAGTCCGACTAAAGCGCGCTCGTTCATGATTGACACGATACGCGCAGAGGCCATCGGGCGTTGCTGCTAGGAACCTCTACGCCACGTCCGAACGCGCCACCCAGGGTCTAACTCATCCACCGTCGGCTCACCCTTAACGATAAGAAACCGACCCCCACGGCCTCAGTCTCCACCCTGGGTCGGTCTTATCCACCGTCGGCTCCTGGATACCCGCAGACACGAAAACGTTCAGTCAGGTCGCCGCCTGGTTCTCACCGGGTGAGACCCGGAGTGCCCAGTTAGCATCTCGCCTATGGAGACCCTCCATCGGCCGTTCCTCAGAATTGGCACCCGTGTTGTGTTGCCCGCGCTGCCCATCTTGATCGATCTCTTCGCCGATGCCATAAGCGACCAAGTCGTCATCGCCTTCCCAGATCGAAATGTGCTGGTGGTCGCCTTCCTAATCCCCGTTATCTGGTTACTGGAGATCCGGGATGAGCTAGGACGGCTTATGGCCATCATATTCCTGGTGCTCGCGGGAGTCCCCTATCTGCTGTCCCTGGTGTCCTCGGAACGCAGCATCTACTGGGCTGGACTCGCAGTGGCCATATTGGCTGCTGTTGTCTTTTCCACGTTGGAGTTGACGTCCCGCCCCACTTCGTCAGGAAGCACCACGGTGCCCATCGACGAGTACACGCCCGCGGAGGAAGAGCAGTGAGTCTCTCGATCGCAGACTGGATCTCTGGCCTTGTCGGAGCTGTCGGTCTCGCGGTGGCCGCCACTCTCGTCACGTATCAGTTGCGCCAGCTGATGTCGCGCCGCTCAGCGCTCCACTCGCGAGAACGCAGACTTGTCGACTTCGGCGAAGCGCTCGAGGCGATTCTTCTGCGCGACCCCCAGCGCTTGCAGGTGATTACCTCGACCGCAGCATCCGCCGC
>JACZRQ010000112.1 GCA_022574655.1 Chloroflexota bacterium | reverse complement strand
GCCAGAAGGAGTTGGTATTCGACTTCGCTGGCAGAACCGGCCGCAATTTGCAGGAATCGCGCGAAATCGGCCTCGGTATTGCGACCACACCCTTCTGCAATGTTCGTTGGAATCGATGGGGCGGCGCGACGCATCTGCGCGGTAAGACCGTAGCGCTCGTCATCCGGGAACGCCTTTGTCGCCTGGTACACAGCGAGCGCGAGCTGATGCGCATCGACGAACCTCAGTTCAACCACAACGCCGGCGCCGTCAACTTCGGCCCGGACAGCCGACTCTACATCTCGCTCGGCGATGGTGGCGGCGCCGACGACCTTGACGGTCAGGCATTCATCGGCGGTCCCATCATCGGCCACGGGACCGGAAATGGGCAGGACCCCAGCAACGTGCTCGGCACCGTGCTGAGGATCGACCCAGCCGGTTCGAACTCAGCCAACGGCCAGTACGGCATTCCGGCGGACAATCCCTTCGTCGGCGTCGGCGGGTTCGTCGACGAAATCTACGCCTACGGCTTTCGCAACCCGTTCCGCTTCTCTTTCGATCAGTCCAGCGGCACCATGTACATCGCCGACGTCGGCCAGAACGACATCGAGGAGATCGACATTGGCGCTTCTGGCAGGAACTACGGTTGGAACCACAAGGAAGGCAGCTTCTTCTTCGACGCTAACGGCAACGACTCGGGCTTCGTCACCAACACGGACCCCGGCGTGCCACCCGGGCTAACCGACCCCATCGCCGAATACGATCACGACGAAGGTATCGCCATTGTCGGCGGCTTCGTGTACCGAGGTAGCGACCTTCCCGGCCTGAACGGGAAGTACGTCTTCGGTGACTTCGCCCAGTCGTTCAACAACGATGGGCGGCTCTTCCACCTTGAGGGTGGCCAAATCGTCGAGTTCCAGCTCAGCGATCGCACCGCCCTCAACCTTTCACTCCTCGGCTTCGGCCAGGACGCGGACGGCGAAGTCTACGTGCTAGCCAATGGCACAGGCACACCGTTCGGCACCACGGGCGTCGTTCTCAAGCTCGCCCCACCGCAGCCCGGCGGCCCACCCGCCGTCGGCGGCGTCGCCGGCCTGCTCGACGGCGACGGCTCTCAGGCCGCCGAAACCGCCGCATCGATTGGAAGCGGCTTGACGCTACCGCTGGCCACGGGCCTAGCCGCGGCCATCACTGTGGCTCTGGCCACCGCCTGGTTCGTTCGGAGGCGTACCACCGCCTAACCCCGCACAACGACATCAGATCACCCAGCCCACTCGGGTCGCGTACCCTGCATCGCTCGGCTTAACTCTGACTCCCCGAAACCACCCTTCATCCCATATACTGGAACCATCCCCTTGGAGGTTAGCCCTATGGCAATCGAAACCGGAACCGAAACCGTTAAGCGCGGTCTGGCGCAGATGCTCAAAGGCGGCGTCATCATGGACGTCGTCACAGCCGAGCACGCCAAGATCGCCGAAGACTCGGGCGCTTGCGCTGTCATGGCCCTCGAACGCGTCCCCGCCGACATTCGAGCCAGCGGCGGCGTCGCCCGTATGTCCGATCCAGAGGTCATACAGCGCATCATGGACTCGGTCTCGATCCCCGTTATGGCCAAGGTACGCATCGGCCACTTCGTCGAGGCGCAGATCCTCGAATCCATGGGCGTCGACTACATCGATGAGTCCGAAGTGCTCACTCCCGCCGACGTCGATCACCACATCAGCAAATGGGACTTCAAGGTCCCGTTCGTCTGCGGTTGTCGCGATCTTGGCGAGGCGCTGCGCCGTTTGGGCGAAGGCGCAGCCATGATCCGCACCAAGGGCGAGGCTGGCACAGGCGACGTCGTCGAGGCTGTCCGCCACATGCGCAGCGTGATGGGCGAAATCCGCAAGCTCCAGAACATGCCGGACGATGAACTCATGTCCGAAGCGAAGAACCTCGGTGCCCCTTTCGAACTGCTGAAGGAGACCCGTGAACTCGGTCGTTTGCCCGTCGTCAATTTCGCTGCTGGCGGTCTCGCCACTCCGGCTGATGCGGCTCTGATGATGCAGCTCGGTGCGGACGGTGTCTTCGTCGGCTCCGGCATCTTCAAGTCGGAAGACCCCGGCCCGCGCGCACACGCGATCGTCAAGGCCGTAACCAACTACAACGATCCTGCCATACTCGCCGAAGTCTCCCGCGGCCTCGGCACTCCTATGGCCGGCATCGCCGTGACCTCCATACCGAAAGAGGAGCAGCTCGCGACTCGCGGCTGGTAGCGCGCGTCGGCCTTTGCGCCCCGGCGGCTAGGCGCTTCGGCTAAAATATAGATACAACATGATCACCATTGGCACCCTCGCGCTGCAGGGGGACTTCGCAGAGCACGAGGCGATGCTGCGTCGCCTTAACGTCAACACCCGTCAGGTACGCTCGGCGAATGATCTCACCGGCATCGACGGTCTCATCCTGCCGGGCGGAGAGAGCACAACCTTCTGCAACCTCATGCAGAACTTCGACCTTTACGAACCTCTGGCTGCCGTCGTGCGATCCGGCGTTCCCACATGGGGGACGTGCGCCGGAATGATCGTACTCGCAAGACACGCCGGCGACCTCGAATTCCCGACATTGGGCGCGCTCGATATCGAAGTCTCGCGGAACGCCTACGGCAGACAGGTCGAGAGCTTCGAAGCCGACCTGAGCGTCGCCGCTCTCGGTGAACCACCGTTCCACGGCATCTTCATACGTGCGCCCGTCGTGCTGAGCGTTGGTCCCGGCGTTAACGTACTAGCGACTGTAACCGGCGGATCGCTTCGGGATTCGCCGGTCGCTGTGCGGCAGGACACCGTGATGGCAACTTCATTCCACCCCGAACTGACCAACGACGAGCGCTTTCACGCATACTTCCTCGACATCGTTCGGGAGGCGGGGAGCAGTGTCGGCAAATGACTAGCGCCCGTCGGCCGCTTCCCACCGACATCGTCGCTCTCGTTTCTTTCGACGGCAAAGTACACCCGAACGAGGCCAAGCCCCTCGACCGCTTGGGTACGCGCAATCGCACGCACGCGCTGGAGGAAGCGCTCGAACAATGGCTTTCGTTCGCCACCGGCAAGCACACGTGGCTGAACGTGAAAGGCGCTACCATCCACGGCCTCGTCACCGCTCGCCCTCGCCGCAAGCGCAGTGCATGGGAAGTCGAAATCCTCATCGATGCCGATGATGACAAGAGCGTTGTTCTCTCGCTCTTCAACCGGATGCTGTCGGGCGTGCTTCGCGCTGGGGCGGAGCGAGTATTCCTGCGTGTAAACGCAGATAGCGCCCTCATAGACTCAGCGCGATCTGTTGGCTTCTTCGCCTACCAGAATGAGACACTTTACCGTCTTAGCCGGCCGCCCGACGTCGAGCCGTCCGTCATCTCGTTGAGACCCCGCACAAAGAAGGATCTGCTGGGTGTCTTCCAGCTCTACGGGCGCATTGCCCCCGCCAATGTGCGTGCCATCGAAGGGCCAACCCTGCGCGAGTGGCAGGCCGCTCAAGAGAAGTGGGGTAAGCGGACTAAGGATTTCATTTTGGAAGATGACGGCGTAATCATCTCTCACGTCAGGACCGCAGGCGGTTCCACCGGCCGTGTCACCGTCTCGGCCGAGGGTGGCCGGGACACCATCGATGACCTCGTTCGCTTCGCCCTCTCTCGATTGAAGCGTAGTGCGAACGTCCTCTGCCTCGCTTCCGAACACGATGGTGGGGTGGGACGGGCGTTGCTGGACGCCGGATTCGAAACTGACAGTCGATACACAGTTCTCGCCAAACGCCTGACCAAGCCGATCGCTGAACTAGCCAAAGAGACGGACAAGGAAGCCGTGCCTGTAAGCTAGAAGAGATGCTGAACATCACTGACGACCTCGATCTGCTAATCGACGTCCTGCCACCGGAAGTCGCCGGCACACTCCGCGACAGGCCCAACAACTTCGAGCTTCTCGAGGTTGTGCTCGATCTCGGACGGCGGCCCGAAGCCCGCTATCCGGGTGAAGAGGTGCTACTCAGCGATCGCGAGGTCTCCCAGGAGGACATCGACTACGTCGTCTCGCGCATCGGCGAATTCACATCCGACAACCGTGCCGGCATCGAGCGCACGCTTCACCGTATCTCCTGCATCCGAAATCGCAAAGGCCGGATTGTCGGCCTCACCTCGCGCATCGGTCGTGCTGTCTTCGGCACGATTCGGATCATCGAAGACCTCGTGCACAAGGACCAGAGCGTGCTCCTTCTCGGCCGCCCCGGCGTCGGCAAGACGACGATGCTGCGCGAAGTCGCACGCTTCCTCGCGGACGACCTCGACAAGCGCGTTATCGTCGTCGACACCTCGAACGAGATCGCCGGCGACGGCGACATTCCGCACCCGGGCATCGGCACCGCCCGCAGGATGCAGGTCCCTTCGCCGGAATTCCAGCACCGCGTCATGATCGAAGCCGTCGAGAACCACATGCCCGAGGTCATCATCATCGACGAAATCGGCACCGACCTCGAAGCCGCCGCCGCGCGCACGATCGCCGAGCGTGGCGTTCAGCTCATCGCCACCGCTCACGGCAACAGCCTCGATAACCTCATCCTCAACCCCACCCTTTCCGACCTCGTTGGCGGCGTCGAGTCCGTTACCCTCAGCGACGAAGAGGCGCGCCGCCGCGGGACCCAGAAGGCGATCCTCGAGCGCCGCGCTCCTCCCACGTTTGACGTCCTGGTCGAGATTCAGGCCTTCAACAAGGTATCCGTGCACCCTGATGTGGCAGACGTGGTGGACAACATCTTGCGCGGCAACGTCGTCGCCCCGGAGGGGAGAGAGATGAACGCCGAAGGCGAAGTGAAGAAGCTAGAATCGCGCCCTCGCCGCGCCTTCGGCGAAGAGAAGATCGCCCCAGCCTCGAAGCAAGAAGCCGCTCCGCCTGTGCAAGAGCGTCGCATCTACCCCTTCGGCGTCTCTCGTCAGCGCCTCACCCAGGCGATCCGCCAGACACGCTTCCCGGGTCTCATCGTCGAGCATCTAGACGATGCGGACGCGGTCATCACCCTCAGGCCTTACTTCCGGCGCAAACCGCAGACCCTTCACGACGCCGAAGCTCGCGGCATCCCCGTCTACGTCGTCAAGAGCAACACCATAGTTCAGCTCGAGCAAGTTCTGCTCACGATGCGTAGTAAACGGGGCCCTGACCCCGTCGTCACCGCGCTCGAAGAGGCGGAAAACGCCATCGGGCAGGTGCTTACCGCTTCCAGCGCTGTAGACCTGAACCCGCAAAACGCCTACATCCGCCGTCTTCAGCACCTGCAGGCCCAGCGCTACAACCTCCTGTCCCGTAGCCTCGGCAAAGAGCCGGACCGCTACGTGCGCATCGGCCCCACGCGCGGCGGCTAGATGGCACCCGGATCGCACCCGGGCCTCTTCATCACGCTCGAAGGCGGCGAGGGCTCCGGCAAGTCAACGCAGGCTCGTGCGCTCGTCGCTCGCCTCCGCGCCGAGGGGCCCACCGTTTGCGCCACCGAAGAACCGATGGGCACCCCGCTCGGACGGGCCATCAAAGGCCTTTTCGAACGCGAGGCCCCGAGTCGCTCGAGGGAGCCTGGCTCCGACGAAGTCATCGTCTCGGACTGGGCGGAGCTATTCCTCTTTGAGGCCGCGCGCGCTCAACATGTCCGCGATGTCATCAGACCCGCCCTTGAACGAAAAGAGATCGTCATCTGCGACCGCTTTGCCGACTCCACGACTGCCTACCAGGGCTACGGCCGCGGCCTCGACCTGCAAGAAGTCGAGAACTGCAACTCGATCGCTACCGGCGGCCTTCTACCGGACCTGACGCTCCTCTTCGACATCGATCCCGAGATCGGCCTAAAGCGAGCTGTGAAGGCCGCGCAAAGTGGCGACGCTCTCCGCAAAGCCAGCGACTCCATCGGCGAAGAAACGCTCGACTTCCATGAGCGCGTCCGCGAAGGCTTTCTCGCCATTGCCAGGGCGAACCCGGACAGGTTCGTCGTCATAGACGCCGCGCAGCCCATGGCAGCCGTCGAGAAGAGCGTGCGCGATGCCGCTGACGGCCTTCTCGCCCGATCAACCCTTCGGTAACTGTCATCCTGAGCGCCAGCGAACTGCTTCAACGGCGGGGTAAGTCCCCGACACCGGGTCACGGCGCTTTGTTTTCGCGTACTTCGCCTCGAATCCCTAGACAACCAGCGGAACCGGCCTATAAGATGAAAGGGCCCTGCATCCCTACCATCTTGTTGAGGAGGAGAATTGGCTACTAAAGGTGCTACAAAAGCCCACCGGCAATCGCTAAAGAGGCGCTTGCACAATCGCATGATCAAAAGCGCCACCAAGACAGCCATGAAGAGAGCCACCGACGCCATCGCCGCTGGCGACCCCGAGACCGCGCGCGAGGCTGTGCGAGACGCCATTAAGGCGCTGGACAGCGCTGGCTCGAAGGGCATCTTCCACCCTAACAACGTCAGTCGGCGCAAGTCGCGCCTCGTCCTCAAGTACAACGCGGCCGTAGCCTCGATTCAATCCTCGAGCGGCGACGATGACTCCAAGAAGTCCTCTAAGACCTCGCGCGCCAAGAAGTCTAAGTAGCAGCGCCTGGCACCGGCGCCCTTCAGCCCCTTGACTCCTTAGGGCGAACTTGCGCTTTAGATCTGTGAAACTATGGACGAACGACTGTCTAGGTGCTATCCTAATCGGCGAGTTTCGCTCTATATTAGCGTTTGCTAAAAGAAGGAGGTCCGAATGACCCAGGAACTGCCCACTTCCATCAAACAAGTGATGGACGGGATGCCTGGCGCCTTCCAGCCTGACAAGGCTTCTGGCGTCAACGCCACACTTCAGTTCAACTTCACCGGTGACGAGCCGGGGGAGTACAGCGTCACGGTCGCTGATGGTAAGTGCGAAGTGAAAGAGGGCACGAACGACAGCCCCACCGTCACCATCAACGCACCGTCAGACGTGTGGCTGAAGATCATGCGCCAGGAGCTGGACGGCGCCACTGCCTTCATGAGCGGCCAGTTCACCTTTACTGGTGACATGGGCGTACTCATGCAGATGCAGACTTGGTTCGCGCAGAGCTAAACGCTCGGTTGAACTAGACTTGAAACAGCCGGCGGCTCATCAGCCGCCGGCTGTTGCTATCTGCGATAAACCGGCGCTGCTGGCCGCCGCGGCCGGAAGCTCGGCGTCCGCTCCCAGAACCACAATCACATCCGTCGTCGCCGCCTCGCCCACGAACTGCCCCGACTCCACGTCGTCCGCTGTGAGGATTCGCGCGTACGGTAGATGGAGCCAGTCCGCAAGCTTCCGCGCCGTATAGTCCTTACCGCTCAGATCGTAAATAGTCGTTTCGTCTGTCAGAGTTCCGCCGAAGTACTCGTCGACGGCTATTCGGCTGGACAGCATCCCCTGTTTCGACAGGAACGTGGCGAACTCAGCCGCCAGGTCGGGTGTCACCGTTCCGTTCTTGACCGATACCAGCGCGGCTTCCTTCTGCAGCCGCCCGTCCGTGAACACCTGGTTCTGCAGCTCCTTCGCCCTGACCGGGTCCCATTGCAGCGCATCAGCGTTGCCGCAGATCTCCACGCAGCGATAGGTCGCCTCTGCCATCGAGACCATCGGCGCCGTGTCGAGGTCGACTTGTTGCGCCAGTTGGGCGAGGTTGGGGATCAGGAATTCGCTGATGTCAGTTTTGATCGAGTTCTTGAACTGTCGATAGATTCCTATTGGGTTGCTCAGAATCGTCCCCAGGTTCATGGCCTTCTTCGCCGTCGCTCGGACCACCAGCTGCTGGCGCTCGATTCGCCTGAAGTCGTTATCGCTCTTGCGTATTCGGGCGTACGCCAGCGCCGTCACCCCGTCCATGTGCTGTAGCCCAGCAATAAACTCGACCGGGTAGTACGGACAGCCGTTGCAATCGTTGTACGCGAAATCAGCTGCGTACGAGGGCACATCGACGTCGATACCGCCCAGTTCGTCGATCAGGTCGATGAAGTTGTTGAAGTTGAGCACGATGTAGTTGTCGATCGGGATGCCGAAGTTGTGCTCGATCGTGTCC
Source organism: Chloroflexota bacterium (assembly GCA_022574655.1). GTDB lineage: Bacteria > Chloroflexota > Dehalococcoidia > SM23-28-2 > RBG-16-64-32 > JACZRQ01. The sequence continues at coordinate 152 of JACZRQ010000112.1, read as the reverse complement.
TTCACCAGGCCCGCGCCGCCCCCATCGTAGTCAAGGTACGTGTGCTCGCCCAGCTCGTACGCTACGTTGATCCGGTTCTTGATGTAGCCGCCGAAGCCGTCCGGGATCTCCACCCACGTATCTCTCGGGATCGAGAACACTCCCGAGGTCTT
>JACZRQ010000019.1 GCA_022574655.1 Chloroflexota bacterium | reverse complement strand
ACCTTCGCGTCGAAGAGTTGGAACGCCACGCCGTGCGGCTGCTTCAGGATCTCGCGGCCGTATTTCGCATAGGTGTAGTTTCGGAAGTCGGCACCCTCGTTGATAAACCTTTTGCCGTCGAGGTTCACGGTGATGCCTAACGGATAGGAGTGCTTCTGATAGAGGTCGGCGATCCTTCGGTTTCCGTACGGCGGCGCGTTCAAGTCCCAGGCGACGGCGTGGCATCCGCCCCAGTCGCCTTGTGTCGCTGCCCCGACATCGATGGCCATTCGGATGCCGGTGCCGGTGTTGAACTCCGTACCTCTAACCTTCGCCTTCGCCCACTCGGGACCGAGATGGCGCACGCGCATCTCTTCGCTCGCTTCGAATCCGCCGCAGGCGAGAACGACGGCGTCGGACGAAACGTCATCGATCGATCCTTCGCGCTCGACCCGGACACCACGTATGTCACCGTTATCGCCCAGCAGGAGTTCGGTTGCGCCGCTTTCGTACCAAACCTCGACGCCGCCCTTCTCAGCCGCTGCGAACAGCGAGTCCGTCAACCCTTCACCACCGCCTACGGCCTCGACGATCAGCCCACCCCAGAAGCGACGGACGCCGTCTACGGCGAACGATTGGCGTCCGTACATCAGCACCCAACGCAGCCCCCGCTCACGAAGCCAAAGCATCGTCGGGAAAGCGTTCTCAACGAGTGCCTCGACGAGGTCTTCCTCAGCACGGCCATCCGACACTCGTACGAGATCATCGCGGAACTGGTCCTCTGGATAACTTCCGACGTCGACTGAATCTCTCTCAGAGTCCGAGAGATCGGGGGTCAATCGCTGTATGTCCGCGATACCCTCATATGGAAAGCGATAGGCGGCACCGGTGAAGTAAGTGTTGCCCCCGCGCATCTCGCGCGGCGCTTTCTCCAGCACAAGCACCCGGGCGCCCACTTCGGCAGCCGCCATCGCCGCGCACAACCCTGCGTTACCGGCGCCGACGATTACGACGTCGTACACGCACCCTCAGGCCGACTGGCCATCACGTGCGAGCAGACGTTCGCGGGTCCAGAGGACGCCATCGTCGTAGAGTTTCGTTACCGCCGCCTCGTCATAGCCGAGTTCCCGTAGAACCTCGTCGCCATGTGCGCCCAGCGGTGGCGGCGGCAGGTCGCTGCCGACATCGCTATCGCCCATCTGGACTGGACAGCGGGGGAGACGTAGGGCTCCAACTACGGGGTGATCGAGGTCCAAAAGCAGATCGTTGGCGTTCACGTGCTCGTTGTCGAAAATCTCTTCCGGGAAGTTGACGACGCTGCAGGGGACGTCGACTGCGTCGAGCGCGGAGAGCCATTCTTCGGTCGTCCGCTGCCGGAAGTTCTCTTCTATCGAATCAGTGAGCTGACGGTGCGCTTCGCGCACTTCAGCAGATGTCCAGTCGTAGGTCATCCCGTCGACGGTTGCATCATCGACGTCTAACGCGTCGCGAACGGCACGGCGCTGGCGATTGTTCAGACAGGCGATGGCGATGAGCGCTTCCTTCGTCTCGTAAACGCGGTAGTAGTTGTTTCGGCCACGAAGGGGTACGTATTGACCACGCAGGTCGGCACTCTCGCGATGGGTGGTACCACGCGATCTTGCCTTCTTTAGCTCCTGAATGAACCCCTCCCGCACAGGGCGGTCTCGCTCTTCGACGGACACGAGCGGACGATACTGAGCTGCGAGACCGGATGCGAAGAGGTTCGTTTCGACGCGCTGGCCGCGACCGCTCGCCGATCGGGCGAACAATGCATTAACGATGCCCCATGCCATGAACATCGCGGTCGTCAGATCCGTCACCGCTAGCGTTCTGATGAAGGTAGGGGTGCCGCGATCGGTCTTGTTCTCGTAGAGGATGATGCCGGTTGCCGCTTGAGAGAGGATATCGAACCCCGGGCGGCTGGCGTACGGCCCCTTGCGGCCGAACGCGGTGTTCTCGCAGTAGACGAGACGCGAATTCTCCTTCGAGAGCGATTCGTAGTCGAGGCCCAACCGATCGGTGACGCCGGGCCGGTAGTTCACGACGACGACGTCCGCGCGAACGGCGAGTCGCCGAGCGATCTCGCGACCGTCTGGGAGTCCCATGTCCAGCGCTATACTGCGCTTGCCTCGGTTGAGGCCGAGGAACACCTGGCTTTCGTAGGGCGCAACCGGCGCGGTGTGCCGCCACATGTCACCTTCGGGCCGTTCCACCTTGACAACATCTGCGCCCATGTCGGCAAGCATCATCGTGCAGTACGGCCCGGCGATGTATTCGGTGAAGTCGGTCACCTTGATTCCAGCCAGCGGTCCCGCCATCGCAGCCCCTCCTATAGATCGTCTCGACTGTGCCAACAGTATATGGGGGCGTTCGCGCGTCTGTAAGTGAGTGTTTGGGCGGTACCTGGATTGACGATGCCTTGGGCACGGCGTATTCTTCAGAAGACCGCCGTCAATCGGCAGGTCTGTAGGGAGTAGCAGCAAGGCGATGACAATCCGCGCGAAGATCTCGGCACTCATTCTCAGTACTTTCGCGTCGTTTGCTCAGAGGTTGCCCCTCACCCTAACCCAGCGGAGTCCCAGGACCGCAAGCGCTGCTCTTATCCCAGTCATCGCCTACGCAACATCCGGTCCGGGAGCGCCTGGGAGGGTAGTTCACCCCACTGAGGCCCTAACGCCTTACGGTGATCCGTAAGTTTTAGGGGCGGCACCGCCCAAGAGACGCTCCCTCCCGGCAACGGAGGGAGGGAACGAGAAATAGTACCGATAGCGCGCAGACATCTGCTCGCCGAGAAGTCGCGCTTTGTTTTGGCGGTTTTCGGCGTAGCGGTTTCCGTATTTCTCATCGTTCTCATCCAGAGCCTGTTCATGGGTGTCCGAGACAGTTTCGGCGCTATGGTTGAGGAGCTGCCGTTCGATGTGTGGGTCGCGCAGGACGGCACTTACGACATCGAGCGCTCGACTTCGATTCTCCCGGGCGAGTACACGGAGTCGATCGCCGACATATCGGGTGTGAAGGGCGCGGAATCGATCCTTGGCCGCAGAGTCGTGATTGGGACCGGCGATCGTCAGAACCTTGAGTTCGTGATTGCATTCGGTTCAGGGGAGGTTCTCAGCCAGGCAGGCGCCAAGGAGCGTGCGACACCCGCATCAGGCGAGATCGTGCTATCCAGCCGGTTCGCCCGAACAATCGGCGCCGGAACGGGTGAGCCAGTTTGGATCGGCGAGCGATCTTTTACGATCGCATCGATTGTCCCGTCCAGCTTTTCTGTACTGAACATGACCGACGCGAAGGCCACGTTCGGGCTCGGAGACAGGATCAACTACATCGGTGTCATAGTCTCGGAGTCGGCCGATGCATCGTTGGTAGCTTCTAGAATCGATGCCAAATTGAGTGACGCGAACGCGATCGGCCGGGGAGCGTTTGCGGATCGATCGAGAGCCGCTATCGACAGTTTCTCACCGGTCTTCGGGATCCTCATGGCCGTCGGGTTTATCGTCGGCGCCTCCATTATCAGCCTGACGATCTACACGTCTACGATCGAGAAGGCCCGCGACTTCGGAATACTGAAGGCGCTTGGGGCGACGCGCGCTTATCTGTACCGGATCGTCACAGTTCAGGCCTTCGCCGTCGGACTCTGCGGCTTCGCGCTAGGTACGCCCGTCGCATACGGCGCTGCACAGGGGATAGCGGAGATCGTGCCCGAGTTCACGACGATATTCAACCCGCTATATGTTTTCGGAGTTCTTGGCATCGTGTTACTGATGAGCGGCGTCTCCTCGCTTCTGCCCGTTCATCGCATAAGCCGCGTCGATCCGGGAACGGTCTTCCGAGCTTAGGAGCTATGGCGACAGAAACGGGGACTGTACCGGTTGAGCCGTCAGCGAACGACGTAGTTCTGGACGTCCGCGATCTTCGGAAGACGTTCGGGTCCGGCGCAGCGACGGTTGTCGCCGTGGACGGGATCGATCTTACCGTGCACCGCGGCGAGACGATCATTATTTCCGGACCTTCGGGCGCGGGGAAGACCACGCTGGTCACACTGCTGGGAGGGATCCTGACACCAACGTCCGGCACGGTATGCATTGGTGGCCGGGATGTCGGCGCCATGAGCGCCGGGGAGTCCGCGGAGGTCAGGCGGAGCAAGGTCGGCTTCGTGTTTCAGACGTTCGGGCTACTGGATGCGCTGACGGCGCGCGAGAACGTCGAGGTGGCGCTCAACTTGGTCGGCAAGGGTGGGGCTTCCGCCCGGCGACAAGCCGAAAGCCTGCTGACGCGGCTGGGAATGGAGCAGCGCCTGCATGCGAAGCCGCCGACGCTCTCCGGAGGCGAGAGGCAGAGGGTGGCGATTGCGCGCGCGTTGATGAACGATCCCGAACTGATCCTCGCCGATGAGCCGACTGCGAACCTTGATTCGAAGCAGGGGCGTCAGGTGGCCGACATTCTGCGAACGCTGGCCGACACGTACGAAGTCGCGGTCGTCATCGTTTCGCACGACCAGAGGATCTACGACATCGCTGACCGGCTCCTCTGGCTGGAAGACGGCCACCTCACGTTACCACCGTCAAGCAGCCTGGAAGACCGGTAGCGCGAAGAACCCCCAAAAGCGAGCGGCCAAATTGACCCCTTCAGACGCCGATGATATTCTGCAGTCGCGGGCTAGAGAGCATACGCAACCAGGCTCGCAGACAGAGGCCGAAGTGGCGGAACGGCAGACGCGCTGCGTTCAGGGCGCAGTGCCCCTTGTGGGCGTGTGGGTTCAAATCCCACCTTCGGCACCATTCGCGCGCTCGTAGCTCAGTGGATAGAGCGCAGCCCTGCGGAGGCTGAGGCCGTGGGTTCGAGTCCCACCGAGCGCGCCATATTTCACCAGCATCTATGGCCCTGTGTTGGAGGACATGACCGATGAATCTGGTCAATTACGAGTCGCTAGCTGACAGGTATCAAGAGGTCATCAAGTCTAGACCTGCTCTCGATTCGCTCGTAGAACAGGAATGGGGAAACAAAGATGTAAGGCGGATTTTGACAGAAGGCCTCGCCAATTCGGCTCGCCTATGCGGAACCCTTCGCGACAGCGAAGCAGCGGCAACGTGGGGACGTATCTTCTTTCAGAGCGGCTTCCTCCTGGGATTGGACGCTGGAGCGTCCATTGCGCACGATGCGGAGTTGCTGCCTCAAGATGAGCTTACGCCTGTGGCGCTCAAGACCTACGCATACATCTCACGCGATGGTGCTCTGGCCCGCGATCTAGCCAAAGTTGGTCCGAAAGCAGCCAAGCGCATTGGGAAAATGGCCGGCGACTGGCCTAGCCTCGGACGAGCGATGTCGAGGTATCTCGTGGACGATGGGTTAGAGGAGATGACCCACAATGCGATCAGTCAGGGGATTGCGGAACCCCTGACCGACACCGCGATTGCGGCGGATATCGTGCTGAAGGGCGCATCGGATCGAACCATGGGGAATCTCATAGCGAAGAGCACGTTCGTTTCCATGTTCCAATGTGGATTCGTTGCGGGCGCAGACTATTCGCTTGGGCGGCGAAGAGAGGATAAAGATCCTACGCTACCGAAATCATCTCGTCGCTCAGGCTGGAAACGGTTTTTCTAAGAGGTGCGCCGAGATACCGTCGGGTCATTCACGCACGCGGCTGCGTCATCTCGTCCGGACTTGCGTTTCCGAAATTCCAACGCTTAGCCCGTGCTAACGAACGCTGACCCTATCGCATTCGTCGCCACGGCAGACGCCGAAGCCGCGGTTATCTTCTATCGCGACGTCCTTGGCCTGACGTTCGTGGCGGACGACCCGTTTGCTCTGGTCTTCGACCTAAACGGGACGATGCTGCGAATCTTTAAGGTTGAGAGGGTTACGCCGGTGGATTATACGGCTCTCGGCTGGAAGGTCGACGACATAGAAGCGGCGGTGCGTGGGCTGGGCGAGAAAGGCGTGGGGTTCGAGCGCTATGACCAGCTCGAACAGGACGATCTGGGAATCTGGGCGTCTCCGGGCGCGAGGGTCGCCTGGTTCAAGGACCCCGATGGCAACACGCTGTCGCTGACGGGACCGCTCGACTAGACAGACCGAAGTTACATCCAGTCGCGCCATTCAGCAGGTAAGCCGACTGTGAGCGAGTCGTCAACCGGAACTTCAAGCGGTTGCAGGAATCGCGCGAGCATGTTCCAGTGGCCGATGCACATCGTCAGTTCCATCAGCTCACGGTCGGATAGCGACTTGCGCGTCGCTTTCGCCAAGGCGGACGCATCTGCATCAAGGTCCGTGACGGCGTCGACGTAGCGGATGACGTCACGATCGACGTCCGAGAACAGATCGCTGGTCTCAAACGCCGACAGCGCGGCGATCTCGTCATCGGTCAGGCCGACGTCACGGGCGATGCGGACGTGATGCGCGAAGCCATACTCGCCAGCGGTCTTTTGGAAGACACGGAGGATGGCGATTTCCCGCAGACGCGGGGAGAGTTCGAGATCAGGGCCGAGGAGGTTCATGGCGAACCGCAACCAGCCCTCGAGCAGGCCGGGGTTGTGGGCCATCACCTTGAAGATATTGATGACGCCCAAGCCTCCGCTCGCGACATCGAGGCGTTGGTACAGGGCTTTGAGATCTTCGTCCTGCGGGTTGTCGATGACCGAGACGGCGCCCATCAGCCCTGCTCCTTATTGGTCTCGATGATCCGATAGACGACAGTTCCCTGCGCCAGCAGCTTGCCATCTTCGTTCGTCGCCCGAACGTCGGTGTAGATGATCTCTTTTCCGCGCTTGAGGATGCGACCCTCGGCCAAGACGTCCTCACCGATCGCTCCCGACAGGTAGTTCACGTTCACGCCAACGGTCGAACCGAAGTACCTAGGCGTCGCGATCTCTGCGGTCGTCCAGGCGGCCATCGCGCCGGTGGTGTCGATGAGGGAGGCGATCGCGCCGCCGTGCAGCGCATCCATCGCGGTCGTATTCTCCTTCTTGAAGTGCAGCCTGAGCTTCGCGTAGCCATCGGAGACGTCTTCGAGCTCCATTCCGAGATGGCGGCTGAAGGGCATTACTTCAATTATTTTCCGCATGCGATCGTAGTTCTTCTGCACTCTCTCTTCGTCCATGTCTTCTCCTCGGCTAACGACGCGTTGCTACGGCACCAACGCGATGTGGATCGCGTCCTCTCCCGGTTCTTGACGAGCGAGAATCCTGATCGCACGCTCCGCTTCTTCGAGCGGCAACGTGTGGGTGTGGAGTTTTTCCAGCGGATATTTTCCCGACTCGATCGTCCTGATCGCACGTTCGTAGTTGGGCCAGTCGACGCCAAACGCGCCCTTGATCGTGAGTTCCTTCATCACGATGCGGTCGCTGATGAAGTCCGGGACCGGTTTCGGCCCTTTCGTTCCGGCGAGAACGACACGACCGCCGCGTTTAGCCATGTTGATCGCCTGGGTGACCGCTTCGACGGCGTAGGACGTGACATCGACGACGACGTCGGCCAGACGCCCGCCGTTGGCGTCACGCATGGCCGACACTGGATCCTGGTGTTCGACATCGATCGTGACATCGGCGCCTAGCTCTTTCGCGAGCGCCAGCTTTCGTTCGTCCGCTGAGAGCCCGGTAATGATGATCGTCCCGGCACCAGCTTCTCTGGCGGCGATGACGCTTGCGAGGCCGCGCTGACCGGCCCCCAGAATCACGATCGTCTCGCCGACGGCGAGCGCTGGCATGTCGACAGCCCAACGAAAGCCGGCCCCGAGGGGGTTGAACATCGTCGCGATCTCAGGGGCGATGGCTTTGTCGATCTTGTGTACAAGGGCGTGTGGCTCGAGGTAGAGGTATTCCGCGTAGCCGCCCCAGAGGCCGGGTTCGACGTCGAGCCCGAGATAACCGTAGGCGTTCATCCGGCGGTTGCCCATACAGAGCCGATACTTGCCGGCGACGCAGTCCTCACAGAAGCCGCACGGTATCAGCGTTTCGACGGCGACACGGTCGCCGGCCTGCACTCCCCAGCGACGTGCGGCGACATCGCCGATCTCGACGATCGTCCCGACCGGCTCGTGGCCGGGGATCACGGGGAAGCGGACGGGCAGCACGCCTTCGAACTGCTCGTAGTCGGAGCCACAGATGCCGCAGGCATCGACCTTGAGCAGACCGTCTTCCGAGCCCGTTTCCGGTACTGGAAGCTCCCGCAATTCGAGCGCGCGAACGCCGGTCTGGACGACGGCGCGGGAAACGCGGCCGTCAGCCATTGCGCGGCACGCCGGGGTCGATCGCGGTGGTCGCCAAGGCTGACAACAGTGGCGCTAGAAACTTCATTTCCGCTGGTTACTGCGGCTGAGGTTCGAGCGCTTTGGCGACAAACGTGTTCTGGATTACTTCCTCCGCCTCCCGGATTATGTCGCGGATGACTTCGCCGGCCGGCTTCATCTCCTTGATCAACCCGGCGCCTTGTCCAGCAGGCATGAACGTGCGGTTGACGTCGAAGGGATCGGTCACGCCGGGGTAGTCCATTACCTTTTCTTGTACGGAAACCATCGCCTGCATCGGGAACGGTTGTAGTTCGTCCTGGCGGTTCTCCCAGTCGTCGGTATAGGCGTTCCTGATCGTCCGGGCTGTCTTGCCGGTGTAGCAGCGGGTGCGAAGCGTATCTGCATCATTGGCACGCAGGATCGCCTCCTGGTATCCGGGTGCGGCCTGGGCCTCGGGAGTGGCGATCAAGCGCGTGCCGAAGATCGCTCCTTGCGCGCCCAGCGCGAGGGCGGCGACGAGGCCGCGACCGTCGGCCAAACCTCCGGCGGCAATAACGGGGATGTCGACGGCGTCAACGACCTGGGGGACGAGCGCCATGCCGCCGATTTCGCCGGTGTGACCGCCAGCTTCAGTGCCCTGCGCAGCAACGATGTCAGCACCCGCGTCAGCGGACTTCTGCGCGTGGCGCACCTTCCCGCACATCACCATGACGATCATGTCGAGCTTGTGCATCTCCTCGATGAACTCTGCGGGGACCGCTAGGCCGGCGACGAAGATTCGAACGCCTTCCTCGAAGACCACCTTCATATGGGGGCGGATCATGTTTGGGTCCGGCGCCAGGAGATCGACGGCGAACGGCTTATCGGTAAGCTCTTTCGTCTTGCGTATCTCGTCGCGCACCTGTTCAGGGCTGAGCGTGGCGGCGCCCATGATGCCGAGGCCGCCAGCGTTCGAGACAGCAGCTACGAGTTTCGATAACGATACGCCGCCCATGCCAGCGAGAAAGACGGGGTACTCGATGCCGAGCTTGTCGCAGATCGGCGTGTGGAGTAGACGATTCATGTGAGCCTCACTTTCGGGGGGGCGAGTTTGTTTGGTATTTTCGTTGTTACGGGCCGCAGTGTGCGGGTGATGCTGGGCAAATCATAGACGGGGTGCGAGGGAAATTCAACCCTTACGTGAGGGTAAGGCATTCGGGTGAGCGATGGTTGAGGTTTAATCAGCCGGTCGCAGCCGCCACCTTCGCCTCGGCGGCAAGCCGTTCGGTTTCTTCTTCGCTGATTGGGACGCCGTCGCGGAAGACGACTGACTTGGTGTGAATTGCGTGCACCTTTGCGCCGGGGGTGATGATGCCGGCGAGGTTCAGGGGATCGACGGCGCTGACGCGGACCAGTTCACCGCTCTTCGGGACCCGGCGGACCTTGCGCAGCGATTCGACCGCTTCGGGACGAGCGTACTGTTCGCCGTAGAAGCCAGCCACGAAGCGCCCGCCGCGAACGAGACCTTGCGCTTCCATCCGCCTGAGTTGCCGCAGGATGTTGCGCCACGGGACGGATATGCCCTCGCGCTTGAGGAGGTCGCGGAAGACGACGCCGTAGCGGAAGAGGAGTTGCTCGGCCCACGCTTCGGCGAGGTCTTCGGGCGCGAAGGGGGCGTCGCCGCCGTGGCCGCCGTGCTCCGCTCGTCCTTCGACGGGCTCCCCGACAGGCCCTGATGGCATCGGGGCAGGCTCGAGATGAGCGGTGGGGAGAAGCGACCAGCGGCCCGAGGGGGTGCCGGTTGCGAGGGTGCGGAAGAGCCGCGCGCGGGCCGGGCGGCGGAAGGAGCGGCGTTTCGTGGACGCCATGAGCGAACGCAAGGCCTGGAAGCCGTCCGCGGTGATGAGGCCGCGTGCGACCAGATCCCACATACCGCGCTCGACGTCGGTCGCCAGGCGGCCGCTTTCGCGAACGACGTCATCGTAGAAAAGCGCGCCTTTGGCTGCGAGTAGGTCGAGGACGTCGCGTCCGGCTCCCGCGTGAGGAACGGCCGGAGCGACGCCGTTGCGTATGCCGGCGATCAACCAATCGAGGTCCGCCCGCCGCGCCAGCGACAGGGGAGTTGCGGACGACGCAGATGACTGGCGAGTGGCGTCGCCGCTCTTCTTCAATCCGAACCTGGCCCAGGCGATATCGCCGGACATGCAGAGCTCGTCGAGCCAGGAGCCGCGATACTCGGACACGCGGGACGGAAGGATATGGCGCTCCCAGGCGACGGCTGGTACGTCGAAGCCCTGGAGTTGAGTTACGGCCTCCAGGAGACCGCGCTTACCTTCGAATTGGGTGCCGGGTGCCACGTGTTGCCAGCGCAGGAGGAAGCGCATGAGGTCCTGCGCGCTAACCGGTTCGATCTCCTGTCGCAGACGATCGAGCGTGTAGCGGTGTATACGCGCCAGCAGCCGCCGGTTGCAGAACTCCTCTTCTTCGATATCACGGCGGAAGTGTCCGCGGAGGACGATGCCTTCGCCCTCGAGCTGCGCAAGTACGGAGTTCACGGCGGACGGGCTGAGGCCGGTGCGATACGCCAGCTCGCCGACGGTCACCGGGCCGAGCGTGTCTATGTGGCCGCGCGCCAGAACCAACCGGGCCTGGTCCTCGCCGACATCGTTCGGCTTCATGTGCGGCGGCAGTCTAACTTCCGGCCGCACTGATGCCCCAGCGTAGATTCGCTCGACCAAGGGTAGGTTCTCGGCGGCGAACCAGAATGGGCCGTCGGCTGTGTCGACGACCGCCGCGCGACCGTTGCGCACCAACTCATCGAACCACGCTTCCCAATCGGTTGCGACGCCCGCGCGGATCGCCACCAGCGATATCAGCACGTCATGCAGTTCATCAGCGTCACGCGGGGAGGGCCGCGCCTCCTCGACCACACGCTCGATCGCATCGGCGTCGAGGATACCGAGATCGCGGGAGCTTTCAGGCAGGGTACGACGCGTAACGACGGCGCGCGCGCGTCGTTCCTCAAGCGGCGCGTCGTCGAGGAACGTGTAAGGCTTCGAGTTGAGCATCTCGTGCGAGAACGGAGACGGTTCGGTCGTGTCCCTAGCGTGGAAACGGATCTCGCCCCGCTCGACTCGCTCCAGCACATCGATGAGGCCGTCGATGTCCATACCTTCGAACAGACAGTCGTTCATCGTCTGTCGGATGAGAGGATGATCGGGGAGATCGATGGCGCCGGTGACGTTCTCCTGACAGGCGACGAGCCGGGGAAACACGGCGGCCATGAGGTCGTCGGCCTTCATGCGCTGGATCGCCGGCGGGACGCGTTTGCCGTTACGCTGCCGGAGAAGCATAAGGGCACGAGTCGTGTTCCAGCGCCAGCGAGCGCCCCACATCGGAGCGTTGGCGACGAGGAGCGACTGCTCGACGGCCTCGCGAGCCGACTCGGGCTTGACGAGGTTGAACATGTCGTCCAGCGGGAAGCTGTTGTTCGGTCCGATGGAGAGGAGCATGGCGTCATCGCTGGCCGCCGCCTGCAACTCGAAGTCGAAGCTGACGCAGAATCGCTTGCGGAGAGCAAAGCCCCAGGCGCGGTTGATGCGGCCGCCGAACGGGGCGTGGACGACGAGCTGCATGCCACCGGCCTCGTCAAAGAAGCGCTCAAAGACGACGTCTTTCTGCGATGGGACGACGCCGAGCGAGTCCTTCTGAGCGCGGGTGTAGCGGACGACCTGGTCCGCCGCCTCCGGTGGCAGGCCGCACTCGGACTGCACCCAACCGAGGACGTCTCCATCGTCCAGACGGTCTGAGACATCGATGCGGAGGTTCGAGACCTCCTCGGAAAGCTCCGGCGTTCGTGCGGGCGCTTCGCCAAGCCAGAACGGGATCGTGGGCGGCGCACCGTGCGCATCCTCAACCCGAACGATCCCGGCAGATTCGATGCGCTTGATCCGCCAAGAAGTCGTGCCCAGCAGGAAGATGTCGCCGGCCATGCTCTCGATCGAGAAGTCCTCGTCGAGCGTACCGATAAACGTGCCTTCGGGCTCCGCAATGACGCGGTAGTCAGCGATCTCCGGTATCGCGCCGCCGCACTGGATGGCCACCATGCGGGCGGCACGACGGCCCTTGACGACGCGGTTGATCTGGTCGCGGTGGAGGTATGCGCCGGCCGTTCCGGTGCCGACGGAGATACCTTCACTCATGAGCTGCACGATCTCGTCGAAGCTTTCTCGCGTCAGGCTGGCGTAGGGGGCCGCGCATCGAACCAGCTCGTATAGTTCGTCTTCATTCCAAGGTTCGCAGGCGGCTTCGGCGACGAGCTGCTGCGCGAGAATGTCGAGGGGCGCCTCCGGTGGCCAGACTCGGTCGAGCCGGCCAGCCTTGACGGCTCGTACTAGAGCAGCGCACTCGAACAGCGCGTCCCTGGATAGCGGGAAGAGCCGCCCCTTCGGCGTCAGGCCCAGCGCATGGCCGGAACGTCCGACGCGCTGGAGGAACGTCGTGATGCTTCGTGGCGACTCCAACTGACAGACGAGATCGACGGAGCCGATGTCGATGCCAAGCTCAAGCGACGCCGTAGCAACGAGCGCCTTCAGCTCGCCCGCCTTCAGACGTGTTTCCAGCTTGAGCCGCTTGTCTTTCGAGAGGCTGCCGTGGTGCGAGCCGATGTGCTCCTCGCCAAGCCGCTCGGACAGCGCAAAGGCGACCCGCTCAGAGGCCCTGCGCGTGTTGACGAATATTAGCGTCGTCCGATGCTCCTTGATGAGTTCCGTCAACCGGTCGTAGACGTCCTTCCACTGGTCACCGGAAGCGACAGCCTCCAGGTCGGTGGGCGGTACTTCGATCGCTAGATCAAGGTCGCGTTGGTGGCCCGAGTCAACGATCTCGCAGTCGGGAGCGCCTCCTGACGCCGTTCGGCCAGCGCCAACGAGGAAGCGGGCCGCTTCTTCGATCGGCTTGACGGTGGCGGATAGACCGATGCGGGAAGGGCGCTCGTGGCAGATGTGGTCGAGCCGCGCCAAGGTCAGCGAGAGGTGGCTCCCGCGCTTGTCACGCAGAAGCGCGTGGACCTCATCGACGATGACGGTCTTCGTGGTGCGCAGGATCTCGCGGCTGCGCGCCGCGGTGACCATCAGATATAGAGATTCGGGCGTCGTGATCAGCAGGTGCGGCGGGTGCTTGATGATCGCCTGCCGTTCGCTCTGGGTGGTGTCGCCCGTGCGGACCCGCGCTCGTATCTCCGGCGCCGGATGTCCCATCTCGCGGGCGATCTCGACGATCTCGGAGAGCGGCTCCTCAAGGTTACGTTTGATGTCGTTGCTGAGGGCCTTCAGCGGCGAAACGTAGACGACGGCTACTTCCTCGGCGAGCGGTCCTTCTTCCGCCTGCCGCAGCAACTTGTCGATGCTGACGAGGAAAGCGGCGAGCGTCTTACCGGAACCGGTGGGGGCGGTGATGAGCGTGTCGCGGCCGGCGATGATGTGCGGCCAGCCGCCCGCCTGTGCGTCCGTCGGGGCCTTGAAGCGGCGGTTGAACCACTCGCGGACCGCAGGGTGGAAGGAGTCGACGACGTTCATCGCTCATATTTTACGTCGAACGCGGTGACAGCGTGGTGTCAGGAGTTGCACAGAGGCGGACACCGCGCACTGAAGTGCGCGGCTTCAAATACCCGAATGGGCGTGATCCCGCTACGCAGTGCCGGAGGGCGGTTCGCCGACTGGTCCTAGCGCGGGTGGACGATGCCGATGCGGTGTTTCGACGTGTCGGAGAAGAATACGTCGCCATTTGGGGCGACGGCGATGCCGCCGATCTGCGTGTGGGCGCCCCTGGGCTCGGGACAGAGGTCACGGTCAGTCTGACACCCTATTGGAACATGGATCGGTTGGAGCTCGCTGGCGGCCCAAGACGGCAGCCGGTAGAACTCGGTGGTGTTCGTCGCCGGTTCGAGGCTCCCGATCGCTCCACCACCAGCCATCCAGATCCTGCCCCGTGCGCTGTCCGCGGCGAGCAGGGCGGGCGCCCAGGTCGTCCCGGCGGATTCGGCCGAGACCGAGTTCAACAGGCCGCGAGCCTCATCTGTCAGTTGCCAGGGTCCAGCGTCTTCCATCGAAGCGTCTATGGCGTCGGCGGCGATGACTCCCTCGCCTTTCTGGCTGGACACGTAGACGCGCCCCTGCCCATCTGCGACCAAATCAAAACTCCTGAAAGAGGACGACTCAGTCACGCCTGTCGTCAGGTCCAGCACGGCGGTCTGCGACGGTGTGTCTGCGGTACTGCTTGGAGCCGTCATCCACAGCCGGTCGCCAGCCAGGTCGATGTTACGGACCAGGAACATGGATGCGGGAATCGGGATCTCCTTCAGCGATCCGGTACGCAAGTCCAGTTCGGTGACCGCGGCCACGTACCTTCTCGTGAGGTACGCCTTACCGTTCGCGGATAGGACCATGTCGGTGACGTACCCGCCCAGGAACCCCTGCTGTGGCATCAAGTTCAGCGGCTCCGCCGGCAGCTGATGCTCCTCGTAGCCGCCGGCCGGATCTATGTCCAGCACCACGCCGCCCTCGGCAAAGATCACATGGCCCCTGGAATCAACGGCAATCGCCGAGTATAACTCACTGCCAGTGCCGCTGGCCGGGATCGAACGCACCTTCAGCGTTCCGTCCGATTCCCTGTACCGATAAAGGGTGTTGTCGCCGGAAGCTGTTCTACCGTAAGAGAAGAAAACGAACCAGAGGTCGCCGCTCACGGGATCGACGGCGAGGTGGACTGGCGTACCGGGCAGGCCGGAGAGAGCCTGCGGAAACTCCACGTTCGCGTCCACCCTTGAAGCGTCCGGTGCGAGCTTCGAGTTGCTGTTGTCTAGCCTGGCGATTACGCGGTCGTCCGCATCGCCATCGTGCCCGAACAGCACATCAGCCACGCTAGAACCCAACGGCGTCGCGACGGCGAGCAGAGTCCCCGAAGCGGCCAGCGCGAGCGCCACTACTGCTAGAGCGACCGGCAGTGGAGTTCGCGCTGAGACGTGCATTTACGACGCCACTTCAAGGCTGGCATCCGGGTCTGGAGCCTTCCCCCGCGCCACTTCCGACACCTCGACCGGCACTTCAACCGGGGCGAGGAAGCGGAGCATGAGCCGGTTCGCGGCTTCAGGCTGCTCTTCGAGTACCAGATGACCAGCCTCTTCGACGTAACGTACTTCTGCCTGGGGCAACCGCTTCCGCAGCCGGCTGAGCATCCAGCTGGGCAGCTTCTCCGCCCGCGCCCAGAGGATAAGAGTGGGCTGGGTGATCTTGTCGAAGGCGATGGGGCGATCGTGGCGCCAGTCGCGAAACAGCTGATAGATGCCATCCGTGAAACCGCGAATTCGCCTCGGCCCGCGGTAACCTTCCCGCACCTCTTCCGTCAGCTTCGCTCGATCGTAGAAGCCCCGCCGGAGCAGGAAGCGGCTCGTGAGCCTGCCGAATGCAGCCATAAAAGGCTTCATGATCGGCGTTGGCGGTAGTGACGGGAAGCGGTCGCCAGAGACGCTGGCGACGAGAACCAGCTTGTCGACGCGCTCCGGGAAGCCGGCGGCGATGCGCATCGCCACTTCTCCGCCCATCGAATGGCCGACGACGGCGGCTGATTCGATGCCGAGCGCGTCCATGAGCCCGACGACCATGCGCGCCTGCGCCGTCAACGAATAGTCGCTCTGGCGCGGTCGCTCGGTGTACCCGAAACCCTTCAGGTCGACAGCGATTACGCGGTAGTGCTCGGCCAGCGCCGGGACGTTCTTGCGAAAGCTGAATGTGTGGCCACCGAAACCGTGGATCAGGACGACTGCAGAGCCATAGCCTTGGTCAAGGTGGTGGACCGCCACACCGTCTACAGTCGTGAGCTTCCCGGTGAGCGGTGCATCCTCCCACTCGATCGTCTCGTCGCTGCGGAAGACTCGACGCAAAGCGAAGGCCGAGCCGACTAATCCCAGTACGGCTAAGAGTAGTTTCCGCATGCCGGTCTGCCTCCTGATTTGCGTGCGATGCTTCTGAGCGCCGCCTCCATCTTACGACAACCGTTTTGATGCTAATCATCGCCGCGCCCTAAGATGATTCATATATGGATGACAGGAAACCGACGATAACGTCCGACGCGCTTCAGATCGTCTCCAAACTGGAAGACGATCATGTCGACCGTCTTGAAGAGCTGATCAGGTCAGCGACGCTCGCGGACGGTCATGGGCCGATCGGCGAGCATAAGTTCCTGCGGCTGAAGCATGGCGACGATCTCGGCGTCGCGGTTCTCGCCTACCAGTCGAACGAACTCGTCGGCTACGCCCACACGCTAGCGTACGGGGATAGTAAGGCTCGGCGTGTATCCTGCGAGCTGGTGGTGGAGCCGAGTTACAGGCGAAGGGGGATTGGCTCGGCGCTGCTGCGGAAGGTCATCGACCACGCGAACGCCCAACACGCCACATCGCTCGGCCTCTGGGCGTACAACGATTCGAAGGCTAGCCGACACCTGGCACGATCGTTCTCTCTGTCACCACAACGCAGGCTCTTGCACATGCATCGCCACTCCGGAGAACCACCTACGCTACCCACGCCACCTTCAGCCTCAATCCGACCACTGCGCGACGGCGAGGAGGAAACACTCCTCGCGCTGAACAATCGCATCTTCGAGGGTCACCCCGAAAACGGCTCCTGGACGTTAGCCGACCTGAAGGCGCGTCAGGCGCAGACGTGGTTCGACGCGGCTGACGTTCTGATGCTCGAAGAGGATGGTGCGCTAGCGGGCTTCTGCTGGCTGAAGATCGAGGAGCGCGGCGAAGAAGGGCGCGTCGGTGAGATCTACGTGATCGGCAACGCGCCGGAGTTTCGGGGGCAGGGCCTCGGACGCTATCTGCTGTCGGCCGGGCTTCGGCACTTGAGCCGGCGAGCGGTAGACGTCATCGCCGTCTACGTCGAGCAATCGAACGAGGCTGGAGTCAGCCTCTACCACTCATTCGAGTTCCATCACCATCACGTCGACGTCATGTATTCGCTGACGCTCGGCGGCGGCGCAACCTAAAGTAGCGTGTGGTAGCGTTTATGAGGGGCGGGCCACCAGCGATGCTAAGCCTGGGAGGAGGAAGGGAACATGGTTGATCGACCGAAGATCGAAGGCGAGAGTCGACGTCGCGATGACTTCCTGGAAACGGAAACCAGGTTCGGCGCCTATTCTGTGGTGTTGAAAAGCGCGCAGGGTCTCAACGAACTACTTCGGAGGGGACTTGGGCTGAACACCGAGGACCAGTATCTTGAGGTTCACGTGCCGGATCCTGTTACAGGGGGGCCGAGCGCGGTTCTAGCGGCCTTCAGAGACGGCATGGTCGAACTAGCAGACTTCCTCAACGAAAAGCGATTAACACCAGGATGGCTGATCGGTGTTACCCACCGGCATGTGGCAAGGCCAGCCCAGAGGTTCTTGAACTTTCAGGTTATATCAGGAATTCCCGAACAAGCGGTTGGCCCCGAGAAAGCGCAGAGAGTTGCCGAGGGGTACAAGAGGACCGAAAGACGGGAAGGCGGGGCCGCACAGGGACCACTCTACCTCTGCTACCAGAGCTACGCCTCCTTCATGGATTTCACGGAAAGGTTGCGGGGCGAGCAACAGGTTCAGCGAGCACCCGCCGGGTCCTGAGAACACGCTGACGCGCGCGAAGCGCTTGTTAGAATGTAGGTGCGATGCCTTCCCGCACCATTCCCGCTAAGAAGTTCGAGGAGCAGCTACGAAGCCTGCCGACACGTCCGGGCGTCTACATCTTCAAGGACGCGAAGGGGAAGATCCTATACGTAGGTAAGGCGGCCTCGCTGAAGAACCGCGTCCGCTCCTACTTCGGGGCGACCCATAGCTTCGAGAGGAAGACGCTGAACCTGGTCCGGCAGATCGCCGACATCGAGTACATCGTGACGAAGACCGCGCAGGAGGCGCTGTTGCTCGAGGCGACGCTGGTCAAACGTCATCAGCCGTTCTACAACGTCCGTCTGAAGGACGACAAGCACTACCCGTATCTAAAGATCGACGTCAGCGAGGAGTGGCCGCGCGTTGAGATCACGCGCCGCGTGCATCGTGACGGGGCCCGCTACTTCGGGCCGTTCGCGAGCGCCGGATCGGTTAGACGGACGCTCGATCTCGTCAAGAAGCTGTTTCCGTGGCGGTCGTGCACGAAGCAGATCACCGGTGACGATCCGCGGCCGTGCCTGGAGTACTTCATCCATCGCTGCATCGGCCCCTGCGCTTCGCTGTGCTCGAAGGATGAGTACGACCATGTAATCAAGCAGACGATCATGTTCCTCGAAGGCCGCACGAACGAGATCACGCGCGACCTGCGACGCGAGATGCAGGCCGCGTCGGAGACGCTGGAGTACGAGCGCGCCGCCCGCCTGCGCGACCAGGTGACTGCGATCGAACGCACGACCGAGCGGCAGGTGATGGAGGTGCGTGACCGGATCGACATGGACGTGTTCGGTCTGGCTCGAGAGGAGCAGGAGACGTACGTCCAGGTGTTCTTCGTGCGCCAGGGGAACGTCATCGGGCGCGACACGTTCCAGCTCGACGGCACGGAAGATGAGACGGACGCCGACGTCATCGGCAGCTTCGTGGAGCAGTTCTACGAATCGGCGCCGTTTATCCCGGAGCGCGTGCTGCTCCCGGTCGCGATCGACGATCAGAATCTCGTGCAGGAGTTGCTGACCGAACGGCGCGGCCGCACGGTCAAGGTGCTGGTACCCGAGCGTGGCGAGAAACGTCAGCTCGTGCAGAGGGCGATGGACAACGCCCGTGAGGCGCTACAGGCCGCGCGCGCCCGCTGGCTGGCGGACACGAACAAGACTCGACAGGCGCTGGAGCAGCTGCGCGACGAGCTGAACCTGCCTGAGCTGCCGCAGCGGATCGAGTGCTATGACATCTCGAACATACAGGGCACGTCGTCGGTCGGGTCGATGGTTGTCTTCGAGGGCGGTAACCCGAAGCGTTCTGAGTACCGCCGCTTCCGCATCAAGACCGTCACGGGCGCCAACGACTTCGCCTCGATGCAAGAGGTACTGCAGAGGCGCTTCGCACGCTTCGCCGCTGCGGTCAACGAGGACGGCGCGGGGTCTGCTCGCGGGAACGGTAAGAAGTTCGACGAGTCGTTTGGCTCCGTTCCCGACCTCATCATTGTCGACGGTGGGAAGGGGCAGGTCTCGGCCGCGCACGACGCGATGCGGAACATGGGCGTGGGGCACATACCGCTGGCCGGGCTGGCGAAGCGGTTCGAGGAGCTGTTCGTCGTGGATGTCTCGGAGCCGATCGTCCTCGACCGCACGTCGCAAGCGCTGTACCTGGTGCAGCGCGTCCGCGACGAGGCGCACCGCTTCGCGATCACCTATCACCGCGACGTCCGCAAGAAGAGCGGGATGAGGTCGGCGCTCGACTCCGTGCCGGGGATCGGCCCGAAGCGCAAGAAAGCGCTGCTCCGCAAGTTCGGGTCGCTGAAGGCCGTGCGCGACGCGACGGCGGACGATATCGCTGCGACGCCGGGCTTCACGAAGACGCTGGCGGAGAAGGTGCTGGGGGCGATCTAGGAGCCTGCTTGCCCCCGCGAAGAGTTACTGGACGGTGATCGTGCCGGTCATGACGTTAGGGTGGAAATCGCAGCGGAACAGGACTTCGCCGGCGGCGTCTGGAGCGGTCCAGACCAGAGTGCCAGTGTCGCCACCGCTGAAGATGGCGGGGTCTGAGACGGTGTCGTCGTCGGTGATGTACTCATCGTCGTCTCCGGCCACGCGCATGTTGTGAGTGGCGATACCGTCGTTCGTTAGCTGGAAAGTTACGCTGGCACTGGAGGCGACTGTGATGTCGTTGGAGTCGAAGAAGTCATCGCCCATGGTGACGAGGATATCGCCGCCGGAGGGAGTGCCGTTGCTGTCCCCGGTATCGACGGGCGTCTCGGTCGCAGCGCCGTTGTCGCCGACTGCCTCGCCATCACCGCCGGACGTGGTGATGAACGCGCCTGCGAACGCCCCCGCCAGCGCTATCAGTAGAAAAAGCATGACGCCCTCAAGGATGGGCAGCTTCGTAATGTCAACGCTCATGTATTGGCCTCCGGAACATATATACAAAAGCGCACTCTTAGGCGCCAGCCGATAGACGCTTGCTATACTTCAAGCGAGGGCGTCATGCCTGAAAGCACTCGGACCGATCTCAGCCGCGCGCGCGGCCAGCTCCTGGCGGAACTATCCCGCGAGGTTATGGATGAGCGCGTACTCGATGCCTTGCGGCGCGTCCCGCGCGAGCGCTTCGTTCCGGATGATCTGCGATCCATGGCGTACGACAACCTCCCGCTTCCAATCGGCTACGGCCAGACGATCTCGCAGCCGTCGATGGTGGCGATCATGACCCAGGCCCTACAGCTAGGGGCCAGCGATACGGTCCTGGAGATAGGCACTGGCTCGGGGTACCAAGCGGCTTTGTTGAGCCTGCTGGCACAACGAGTCGTCACCACCGAGCGCGTACCGCCACTCGCCGACGAAGCGAAGGCTCGGCTAGCCGAGCCTCGCTACTCGAACGTGGAGGTGCACGTCTCAGAAGACAGCATCGGCTGGGTTGAGGGAGCGCCTTATGATGCGATCGCGGTCACGGCCGGTGCGCCGGAGGTACCAATGGAGTTGATCGAGCAACTGGCGGACGGTGGGCGGCTGGTGATCCCGGTCGGGAGCCGCGCTCTGCAGGAGCTCGTGCGAATAACGAAGACCCCAGAGGGGGCGATACGAAACAATCTCGGCGGTTGCCGGTTCGTGCCGCTACTGGGCGAGAGCGCGTGGCCCGATCAGCCGAGCAAAGGCGGCGAACCTGCGTAACCGACATAAGGTTCGCAAAAACGCGGCCTATACCGCGACATAAACGCTACTTTGCCCATTATTCCGTTACGAACGCCGCCCGCTTCAGCGTTTACGTTAACTACACTTGGCTGTAACGCGTTATCTTGCTTGAGGCACGGGCTGATCGGAGATTTCCCGCTAATCTCCATCGCTTTATCCACAAACTAGTCTGGCGGCCCGCTGGACTTTCCAAAGGAGGTGAAACTACAATATGGCGGTTACTTCCCCCAACCGACTCAGTCGACCGGAGATCCGTACGGCTATGCGACAAGCGTTGGATAACTTCTTAAGCTTTCTAGCGACCGAAAAGGGCGCTTCAGCCAACACTATCGCCGCGTACAAGAACGATCTCCAGCAGCTCGCCGACTTCATTGGGACAAAAGGTATGGGTGACAACTGGGCGACGATGGACCGCTCAATGATCCAGGACTTCATCCTGGACCTAAAGGAGCGAGGCTACAGCGAGACGTCGGTAGCCCGTAAGGTCGCGGCCGTGCGATCCTTCTTCGCCTTTCAGACGGCGGAGGGTATCGTGACAACGAACCCAACCGAAGGTCTCGCATCGCCGCGGGTAGGCAAGACCCTTCCCAAGGCCATCACACCTAATGAGGTCGACGAGCTCCTGGAACAACCGTCGCGCCGTGGCACACCGGAGGCGAAGAGGGACCGAGCGATGCTCGAGATCCTCTACGCGACCGGCATGCGCGTGACGGAGCTTGTTTCGCTGGACGTCGAGAATCTCAATCTCGACCGACGGAGCCCATACGTCCGCTGCTTGGGTAAGGGCGCGAAAGAGCGCACGATCCCCATTCACGACCAGGCTACAGGGGCCCTCATCGACTATCTGGAGGAATCGAGGCCATCTCTCGTCCGCAACGGAACGCAGAGCGCGCTCTTCCTCAACCGACGCGGTGAGCGTCTAACGAGGCAGGGCTTCTGGCTGATCCTCAAGGGCTACGCCCGGTCAGCGAACCTGGGTGAGGGCATCACTCCCCACACCCTTCGACACTCGTTCGCGACTCACATGCTACGCGGCGGCATGCCGTTGAGGAACGTCCAGGAGATGCTTGGCCATGCGAACATCTCAACGACGCAGGTCTACACACATCTCGATAACGAGCACATGCGCGAGGTGTACGAGCGGGCCCATCCGCGCGCTGCCGAAGATCGTAACTAGAGTGTGGTAGCACGGAGGGCGAGCGGCGTTTACGCCGTCGCCCTCCTTCTTCTTCTAACAGTAGTCTCCACCGCCTGCGGAGGCTCTTCGTCACCAGACGGCAGCCCAACCAGCGAAGTCTCCAACACCGCGACGGTCTCGCCCGCGCCAGAATCTCCTACTCCAGCGCCCGCAGATCCCTTCACGATCGCTGCCCCAGACCGCGATCTGATCGATCTCGCAACACGATTCCGGGGGCTCTCGTCTGACGCACCACGACTCGCGAGAACCGCTCCGTTCGACTACGAGATCGGAGATTCCGACGAATTCCGTATCTTCGACCTTCTAGGCGAACCGAGCGTCGTCACCGTGACCGCTACGCTACGGCACGTTACCGAGCAGGCGTACTTCTTCGTCGAGGAAGACACGCCTGTCTCTGATGCTACGCTTCAAACGATCGGCTCTGATTTCGAGTCGGTGGTCTACCCAGCGGTAACGGGAGCCTTCGGCCACGAGTGGAGTCCGGGCATCGACTCCGATCCACGGATCACGATCCTGCACGTCGACCTCGATGGCGCTGGAGGCTACTTCTCTGGCTCGGACGAGTTCCCCAGGGCCGTTGCGCCGAACAGCAACGAGCGGGAGATGATCACCCTGGACGTCAACATACTCAGCGCGCCCGGCGTGGCCTACAACGCGCTGGCAGCGCACGAGCTGCAGCACATGGTGCACTGGAACGCCGACGTTGGCGAGGACTCGTGGGTGAACGAAGGTCTGTCCCAGGTGGCGGCGGAGCTGGCCGGCGGCGGTTCGAGCCTACTGGGTCTGTATCTCGACTCACCCGATGTCGGCCTCGTCGATTGGCCCGAGATCGGTCAATCCGCCGTTCATTACGCGGCTTCCGAACTCTTCTTCACTTATCTTCTCGATCAGTACGGTGGCCGCGACAATGCGGCAAGGCTACTGGCAGAGCCGTTGGACGGAATCGAAGGCGTGCAGAGCTACCTCGACGGGTTTGATGCTGATTTCGAGGATGTGTTCGCGAACTGGCTTGCCGCAACCTATCTTGACGACGAATCCGGCAGCTACGCGCACCTCGGCGCTGACACCTCAGGGGTTAGCCGTGTGTTCATCGACTCCCCGGGCGCTGACGACGGCGCCGTGAGCCAGTTCGGCGCTGACTTCCTCGAAATCAGTGCCCCCGCGGATAACTGGCGGTTCTTCTTCGACGGCGCCGAGAACGCCGCGCCACCCACGCCAGCGCTGGACGGACCGTACTACTGGTCGAACCAAGGCGACGCCATCGACTCGACGATGACCACGGAGCTCGATCTTTCGAACGTTGACACAGCCACGTTGAAGTTCGACGTGTGGTACGAGACCGAGCGCGGGTGGGACTACGCCTATGTGGCCGCATCAACCGATGACGGCGCGACGTGGCAGGCGCTCAAAGGTTCGCAGACTTCAGCCTACGATCCGGTCGGCCACTCCTACGGGTCCGGCTACACGGGGTCATCCGAAGGCTGGGTCGAGGAATCGATCGACCTTTCCGTCTACGCCGGCGACACCGTCCTCATTCGCTTTGAATACGTAACTGACGGGTCAACAAACCTCGCAGGCTTCGCCGTCGATAACATCGACGTGCCGGAGATCGGCTTCAGAGCCGACGGGGACGCCTCAGCCCGCTGGGACAGCGAAGGATTCGAGATCGTCAGCGGCCCGATCACCCAAGAATGGCTGGTCCAGGTGATCGATCACGACACCAACGAGGTGCGCCGAATAGATCTGGACGCAGCGAGCCAGACGCTCCTCGGGTGGGGGCTGTCTGGCCCAAGCACCATCATCATCTCCGCCATCAGCGAGGGATCGCGGGCTAAGGCGGATTATTCCTGGCGTCTCATAGTGACGAACTAGCCGCACGACGCGAGTGACCGTCAGATTCGCCCCTGCTATCATCTTGTCTCGTGATCATATCCGTGATCGGGGGAGACGGCGCGGGGCCCGAAGCCATTGAGGCCGCCGAGGCCGTAGGGCGCGAATTAGCCCGCAAGGGCGTCACGCTCGTTTGCGGCGGGCGAGGCGGTGTCATGGAAGCGGCCTGCCGCGGCGCCCGCGCCGAGGGCGGCCACACGATTGGAATCATGCCCGGCCGTGACCATCAGGAGAGCCCGCCGAACTCCTTCGTCGAGTTCCCGGTATACACCGGCCTCGGGTACACACGAAACGTGGTGGTGGTTCTCAGCGGCGAGGCTGTCATCGCCATCGACGGGTCGTACGGCACGCTCAACGAGATCGCATACGCACTGATCCACGACAAACCGATCATCGGCATCGACACCTGGGACTTTGCGTATCACGGCCACGACGCAGAGCGAATCGTCAGAGCGAAGTCGCCAGCCGATGCGGTCGAGAAGGCGATCGAGCTGGCGAAGAGACAACGAGAGGGCACGAGCGAGTAGATATGCCGAACGAATTCACCATCCAGTCAGTCCACGCCCGCGAAGTCCTGGATTCGGGCGGCAACCCAACGGTTGAGGTCGACATCACGCTTCAAGGCGGGGCGACGGGCAGCGCTAAGGTGCCGTCAGGCGCATCGACGGGAGCGCACGAGGCCGCGGAGCTTCGCGACGGCGATAAGACCCGCTACAGCGGCAAGGGCGTGCTCAAAGCGGTCGCCAACGTAAATGGCGAGATTGCGTCAACGGCGGTGGGCATGGACGCGTTCGACCAGGAACGCCTCGACCGGGCGATGATCGATCTCGACGGCAGCGAGAACAAGTCGAAGCTCGGGGCGAACGCGATTCTCGGCGTGTCGCTCGCGGCCGCTCACGCGGCCGCGGCACAGAAAGGCGTGCCGCTCTACCGGTATCTGCACGAGCACGAGCTTCTGAAGGTAGCGGCCGACGAGATGCCAATGAGCCTGCCGCTGCCGATGTTCAACATCCTGAACGGTGGGGCACACGCTCAGAACTCGACGGACTTCCAGGAGTTCATGGTCGCCCCCGTAGGCGTCCCCACGTTCTCGGAGGCGCTGCGCGCTGGCTCAGAGGTCTACCACTCGCTCTACCGCATCCTCGACAAAGAACGGCTGCCGACGACCGTTGGCGACGAGGGCGGCTTCGCGCCGCCATTGCCAACGAACGACGTCGCGATGGACATGATCATGCAGGCGATCGGCAGCGCCGGTTACAAGCCGGGCGAGGACGTGGCGATAGCGCTCGATCCAGCAACGTCCGAGCTTGAGGTGGATGGCCGGTACGTTCTCGCACGAGAGGGCCGCACACTGTCATCGACCGAGCTGGCCGACCTGTGGACCGAGTGGTGCCGCAAGTACCCGATCGTGTCCATCGAGGACGGGATGGCGGAGGAGGACTGGGACGGTTGGCGGTCGCTCAACGCGCGTATCGGCGACAAAGTGCAGCTTGTCGGCGACGATGTGTTCGTGACGAACGTCGAGCGCATCAAGCGGGGCATCCGAGAGGAGTCCGCGAACTCCGTGCTCATCAAGCTGAACCAAGTTGGCACGCTGACCGAGACGCTGGACGCGATCAACGAGGCCCGCCGCGCCGGTTGGACGTGCGTCATCTCGCATCGCAGCGGCGAGACGGAGGACACGACGATCGCTGACCTCGTCGTCGCCACGGGCGTAGGACAGATCAAGACGGGCGCGCCGGCGCGCGGCGAACGCATGGCGAAGTACAACCGCCTGCTCCGAATCGAGGAGGAGTTGGGCGACCGGGCGCAGTACGTGGGCGGCAGTATACTGAAGCGGTAACCACGGAATAATCGAAGTAGGACCGGTCAAGTCCTAGGCTTGAGAACACTAAAAGGAGAAGCTAAATGCCCCCAATCGAGACTATCGGAGTGCTGGGCGGCGGCGTCATGGGCGCCGGCATCGCCCAGTCGCTGGCGGTCGGCGGCGCCACCGTCACAGTTCGCGACATCGAGGACAAGTTCATCGAGGCTGCACGCTCGACGATCGTCGACGGACGATACGGGTTGAAGCGCGGAGTCGAGCGCGGGAAGACGAGCCAGGAGGACGCCGACGCCGCCCTCGCCCGCCTGTCGTTCACGACGAAAGTCGAAGACCTAAAGGACGTCGACCTCATCGTTGAGGCTGTGCCGGAGAACATCGATCTCAAACGGAAGGTATTCACGGAGCTGGATAAAGTCGTCAACGACGACGCTATCTTCGCCTCCAACACCTCCGGACTTACTATCGTCGATATCACCGAAGCCGTCTCCGACGCGCGCAAGCCGAAGTTCATCGGCATGCACTTCTTCAGCCCGGCGCCGGTGATGAAGCTGGTGGAGCTGATCCACGCGGAGAGGACGTCAGAGGAGACGATCCAGGCGATCGAAGCGCTGTGCACAGCCGCGGGCAAGGCTTCGGTCCGGGTGAAGGACGCCCCGGGGAAGTACGGGTTCGTCGCCAACCGCATCTACTTCGCGGCCGTCCGCGAGGCGCAGGCGGTGCTGGCGGAGGGAATCGCGACTTCGGAGGACATCAACAAGGCGATGGTGATGGGCTTCAAATGGCCTGTCGGCCCACTGGCGATGGTCGAAGGCGCTACCAAGGGCTGGCAATAGCGACGACCATCAGGCGCTAGGCTGTGAAGATCTGGTCTCTCCTGCCCAGCTCCACCGAGATCCTGTTCGCGCTGGGGCTGGGCGACCAGGTGACCGGTGTGACGCACGGGTGCGACACACCGCCCGAAGCGGCGTCGAAGCCTCGCGTCACGTTCAGCGAGATCGACTCCTCGCTCCCCAGCGCTGAGATCGACCGTCAGGTCGTGGAGCACGCGCGGAGTGGACGGCAACTCTACCACATCATCGAGCAGAGACTGAGGGAAGATCCTCCGGACTTGATAATCACACAGGACCTGTGCCCGGTCTGCGCCGTGTCGCCTTCCGACTTCGCGGGACACATGGAGGCGGCAGGTTGCAGCGCTGAAGTCGTCTGCCTGAACCCGCAGCTGCTCGAAGGCGTCATCGAGGACGTGATCACGGTCGGCCGCGCGACCGGCCGAGCGTCGCGGGCCGAGGAGTACGCCTCATCGCTGCGACGTCGTCTCGACGCGGTGAGCGCCGCCACAGCGGACGCTCCGAAGAAGCGGGTGATGACGCTGGAATGGCTCGACCCACCGATGCCCGGCGGCCATTGGGTACCGCAGATGGTCGAGATCGCCGGCGGGGCCAGCGAGCCGATACGGCCGGGCGAGCCCTCGCGGAAGGTGCCGTGGGACGAGATGGCGGCGTTCGAGCCGGAGGTCGTGGTGCTGATGCCTTGCGGATTCGATCAGCACCGTGCGGTGCGAGAAGCGGATGCGCTCGGCCAACTGCCCGGATGGCTGGACCTGCCAGCCGTCCGCTCAGGCGAGGTCTACGCTGTCGACGCCAACCATCGCTTCAGCCGCCCAGCGCCGGGTCTCATCGACGGCGTTGAAATACTCGCTCACATTCTGCACCCAGATGCGTGGCCTACGCCGCCGCCAGCGGGCGAAGTCCTCAGACTCGACTCGCCGCCCGGGGAATCCGGCTGGGAGCCAAGCTTCAGCCCGATCAGCTAGCACGGCCCACGAAAGGTCGCACTCCCGTTATGTCGAGTGCGCTTGTCGGCGCGCCCTCAGTCCACATCGACAACCAGGCGACTCAGACGTACGATACGTTTGATGGCCAGCGTCGAAGTGGTAGTGCCGGTCTACAACGAGGAGCGCGCTCTCCCCGAGTCGATGCCTACGCTGCTCGACTTCCTTTCCAGTGAGGTCTTCCCGTACGAATGGCGAATCCTGATCGCCGACAACGCCTCGATCGACAACACGCCGGAGGTGGGCGGACGTCTCGAAGAACGGTACCCAGGCCAGATCAAGTACGTGCGCATCGAGCGCAAGGGCCGCGGCTTCGCCCTCAAGCAGGTGTGGCTGGACAGCCCTATGGACATCGTCAGCTACATGGACGTCGACCTCTCGACGGGCATCGACGACTTTCCGGCGCTGATCGGCGCGATAGCCAACGACGGTTACGATGTCGCCATCGGCTCGCGGCTGGCGAAGGGCGCCCGCGTCACGCGCTCGCTCAAGCGGCGCGTGCTCACGCTGGGCTACAACAGCATGATCAAAGGGATGTTCTTCACTCGCTTCAGCGACGCCCAGTGCGGTTTTAAGGCCGTGAGCCGCCAAGCCGCCCAGCGCATCATCCCGCTGATCGAAGACAACAACTGGTTCTTCGACACCGAGCTGCTCATCCTCGCTGAGAAGATGGGCTACCGCGTGAAGGACGTACCGGTGGAGTGGATCGAAGATACCGACACGCGGGTCAAGATCGCGTCGACCGTCTCGGAGGACATTCGCGGTCTCATAAGGCTCCGTCTCGGCCGTCCGTGGCGCCAGAAGAGCGACCCAGCGGCCACGGAATAGCCGAAGCGCCGAAGTGACTCCCAGCGACCGGCCGACCGTCGGCATCATCGGGGGCGGCGTAACCGGACTCACCGCCGCATACCGCCTGCTCCAACGAGGGCATGCCGTTCGCTTGTTCGAGGCGAATGAGACGCTCGGCGGGCTCGTGCGAACGTTCGAGGTGGGCGGCGAACCGATCGAGTGCTTCTACCACCACCTGTTTACCAGCGACGCAGCGGCCAACCGCCTGTTCGATGAGTTAGGCGTCGCTGACCGCGTTTCGTGGCACTCGTCGCGGGTGGGAGTCTTTCACGAAGGTCGCATCTATCCGTTCACCACGCCGCTCGACCTGCTGCGATTCTCGCCGCTCGGTCCGTTGGACCGTGTGCGATTGGGGCTGACGGCGATGAAGCTTCGACGCGAGAGCGACGGCGGACAGTTCGAGGACGTCTCGGCAGCCGACTGGATGCGACAACACGCCGGGGAGCGAGCCGCCGATGTGGTCTGGGGCCCCCTGCTTCGCGGCAAGTTCGGCGTTCAGTGGGACCAGGTGGTGATGACGTGGCTGTGGAACAAGATACGGCTCCGTTTCTCATCCCGGAGCGGACGGATGTCTCAACACGAGGTCCTGGGCTACATGAGGGGTTCGTTCGGAGCCTGGATCGGCGCGCTTGCCCAGCGGGTTCGCGATCTCGGCGGCCAGATCGAGACCGGACGCGCGGTCCGGCGGATCGTCAGCGATGCCGGCAGGATCACTGTAGAGGTGCAGGACGAAACGATCGAACTGGACGCGGTTGTCTCCACGGTCTCGAACGACGTGCTCTTGCGGATCGCGCCGGACCTCCCGGAGATCTATGCGGAGAAGCTGAGAGGTACCCGATATCAGGACGCGCTGTGCTTAGTGCTGTGCCTCGACCGCCCGCTAACGGAATACTATTGGCTCAACGTTAGCGATCCTGACGCGCCCTTCGTGGCGGTCGTCGAGCACACGAACCTCGTAGATTCTGCACGCTACGGGAACCGGCACATCGTGTACGTCTCGAACTATCTGGAGAGCGACTCGCCGCTGCTTCGGGAGGAGGTCGACTCCATCCTCCGCCGCTACTTACCGCACCTCAAGCGGATCAATCCGGCGTTCGACGAGTCGTGGATCGTCGAACGGCATCTGTTCCACGCTCGCGACGCCCAGCCGGTGTTTACGATCGGCGCCAGGACACGGATTCCCGACCATCGAACCTCCGTGCCCCGCTTGTACCTCGCCAACATGGCGCAGATCTATCCACAGGACCGCGGGCAGAACTACTCTATCGAGCTGGGAGAGCGCATAGCGGAGGTTGTTGCGGAAGATCTCGCTCGGACGTCCGCGCCGCGTTATCAGGTCTAGCTAGCTCCCGATCTCCCGCACGCGGTAGATCGTCACGCCACCGTTGTCGAAGACGACATCCATGAACTCGCGGAACTTCACCAAGCCGTCAAAGTTGTATAGCTCCCGCTCCAGGCGCCCGACATAGACGTACTCGATGTCGTACTTATCCATGAAGAGCTGTGCTTCGCCCACGACCGGAGTGTTGTACAGACGTGCGACCTCAAGCGGCCGTGCAGTAAACGGCGTCTCCGCGGCGCTGAACAGATCGGGGTCGCCTCGCCACTGCCGTTCGTGGTTCAGCCAACCGATCACCGTTGGGAGACCGGTACGCGAAGAAACACGCGCCGCCTCGCTGAAATCGGACCCGAAGGCTTCGAGAATGACGGGGGTGCCTGAGACATTATCGTTCAGCCACTCGATCGCCTCGTGCTCCAGGGGATCCGTGCGGCGCAGGAAATCAAGGCCGTCCATCGTCTGGTCGTTCGTGAAGCCGCCGGCACGATCGAAGGTGACGAGCACGGGGTAGACGAGGGCGGCTGCGAACACGACGGCCGCCAGGCTCACTCCGAGCAGACGTGGCCACGCTGCACGAACCATCGTCCCCTCCAACGCCGTCGCAACGACGATCGCGAACAACGACAGACCGGCGACGATCAGCCCCGCTGTTGCGGTCCACCAGCGCTCGTACAACGTTTCCCAGGGTTCGAGTGCTACAAGAGCCGTATACGCCAGCCCGGCAACGATCACGACGGCAGCGACGAGTCGAATCGGGATCGAGCGTATTCGGACTTCGGGCAGCGCCCAATCGCTGGTTAGCCGGTAGAGCGCAAGTCCACCCGCGATGCCGAGGATGATCCAGGCCTCGTGCCAGAAGCGGAAAACGGTGTTCGCACGCCAGTCGAACGTATCGTTGACGTAGAACAGCTCTGCGCCGAAAAGCATCGTCAGCGCGAACAGGACAAGAAGCCACAGGAACGGTCTCGTGCCGTCGTGCGCCTCGACTCCCCTGGCGATGGATCTGAGGAACAGCAGGCCCGCTGCTGTGATCGAGGCGATCAGGAGGACGAGCGTGATCAGGTTCTCCGCACGTTCCTGTATCTCGTCGATCGGTGCGCCGAAGCCATCGTTTACCGTCGCCCAGATGATCCAGACCGCGAGCGGGATGAGCCAGGGAAGTGCAGCGAGGGCCAGCACGCGCCGGTTCGCGGACTTGTAACGAGACCGCCACAACCTCACGGCGGCCAGCGTAAGAGGGGCGAGCAGAAGCGGCGTCCAGAAGAGGAGGAAGTGCAACGGCCGCGTCGACTCGGAGTCCGCCGGTGGGTTGCCGACGGGAGTCGAAGCCACCTGCGTGATTCCGATGCCCTCGCGATCGGCCTCAAGATCGAGATAGAACGGGAGGTAGAGGACGAACGCCGCGACGATCAATGGTACAACGAACGTCACGCTATCAACGACGGTCCTCAACGGCGTCGCACCGCTCAGCCAGTTCGACAGCACCACCGCCGCGACGACCAGCGTCACGGTCAACGGAATCGCCCAAGCGTCGGTGAAGGCGATGCCGCCTACGAGCAGTACGATCAGCAGCCAACGCCCCGGATGCCGGGCGATCCAGCCGGCGTTCAGCGCGCGATCTGCGTTATCGTCTCGCGCCGCGAGCGTCGTCTGGAAGACGAGAGCGAACAGCATGACGAGAAGGGGCATCGCCAATACGTGGGCGTGGAGATCGCCGAAGTGGAGGCTGAAGAACGGGAACTCCTGGATGTCCGCCGCAGAACCGATCCGCGTCGCCCACCACCACCAGACGTGACGGGTCGGATACCACTCCGAGCAGTCGGCCGCGTTAGCGGCGCAATCGTAGGGGGCTTGAAGACCGAAGATGCCTACGAGGCCGTAGAACCCGTCACCGCCCACGCCGTGGCGGGCCATCAGTTCGAACACGCCCTCGAGGTTGCTGACGACGAGCACGAGCATTGCGGCGACGACGCCGAAGAGCACAGCCCTCGCAGTCAGGCGCGGAGCTGAGAGCCTGATGCGGCCTCGCGCCACCGACACGAGGTTGTACACAAGACCGAAGACGGCCACCCACGTCAGGGCGGCGATGGTCGAGACGCCGAGGAAAAACGTCACGCTCGCCTTGAGCGCAACGAGCTTCGTCAGTGCCGCGATCATGATGTAGCCGAAGTAGTAGTAGCTGATGTTCTCGCCGGCGAGCCACGGGTCCTGCGGCGGAAACGTCTCCGATCTGCCGATCGCGTTGAGGAACGCTAGCTCGAACGGCTTCTCGCCGGAGTCAATCTCTGGTGCAAACGAACGCAGGTAGACGGCGACGGCGAGCACCGCGACGAACATCAGTTCGACGAGCAGCATGTATCGCCAACCGGAGCGCACATAGTCGACGATCTCCGCCCGGTGGCGAGCGGCTGCCGCCCACGAGATGCCGGCGATCAGGACGAGGATCAGGATCACGGACCCACGGCTCGCTGGTAGTATGCCGAGCACGCCGCCCATCCAGAACCCGTAGGCAAGAAGAAGCAGCCCGACGACCTTCGAGAGCGTGAAGCCGCGGTCGGGCAGCCAGCGGAAGAAGACAAAGGTCAGCGGGAAGGCGGCAACACCGATCGCTGCGAGCGCGAGCCACCATACGGCGAATTCGTTCATCTCAAACGAAGGCTACCGCACATCTACTCAACGTCCGCAACACTGAAGCTCCGTAATGCGTCAACTTAGTTGCAGTCACCAGCCCCGGCGATACTCAGATATAATGAAGTTTACTCAACCGTTCCGACTAATCATGCGACCCGAACTCATTAGCGACACCGAAGACGGTCTGGTTGGCTTCGCCCGCTCGATCGCTGATCGCTTCAACCTGCCTAAAACCTTCATCAAGTTCCTGATCGTCGGTGGAATTGGCTTCGTCATCTTGCAGGCAATCACTGCCCTGATCTACGACACTAGCCTCTTTTGGTTCCTTCCAGACAAGAAGACAAACGCAGACCTTCTCCTGTACACGAACAAAGACTTGAGGCTATTGATCGCTTCGATCGTCGCGGTGGAGACTGCGATCTTCTTTCAATTCAACTCGCACGAACGATGGACGTTCCGTAACCGAGACCACGAGGGCAACCTGCTCTTCCGCTTCGTCAAATTCAACCTCAGCTCGATCGTTAGCCCGATTATTATCGTGACCACGGTGAACATCTTGACCCCAGAGTTCGGCTGGAGTCCTTACCTCGCAAACATCGTCGGCGTCGCTCTCGGATTCACCTGGAACTGGACGATCAATTCGCTGGTTATATGGCCCCGGCAGCGGCGCGAGGCCGAAGAGCACTCAACCGCGGCTGGTCAGCGGCCCGCGGCTTAAGCCGCCACCGCACGACTCCGACACGTCGTAGTAGAACAGCTCACCGTCGTTGAACTGACCTGCGTAAACGGGCGTGAAGTTGCTGGTCCACATCGATTCGTTGAGCTGGAACCGGCCGTTGCCCGCCGCGTTCCGTTCCTGCGGCCCGAGCTGAACGTAGTCAAGGTTGTGCTCGAAGAGAAGACGACACGCTTCCTCCTTCGACGGTGCGTTGTAGATCTCGCCGATCGTCTGGATGCGGGTTGCGATCTCGTAACCAGCGCTCGAGACCCAGGGCTCGTATCCGAGGTAGAGTCGACGTCCGGCGAGCGCGGGGGTCGTGTACAGATCGCCATAGGTGGTGAGGAATCGCGAGTCGCCGGGCGTGCTGTCCTCGACCCGGTAGCGCGCGCCGGTGCGGGTGGGCAGGAATTCGATGCAGTCGGGGCTGGGGTTGCGCACGCTGTTGGGCAGGGCCTTGCGGATGTCGCGCCCCA
>JACZRQ010000111.1 GCA_022574655.1 Chloroflexota bacterium | reverse complement strand
CGTAGCGGTCGCCGTGGTCCTGACCGTCTCTGTCCAGCTATGGCGCTGGCGAAGGAGGAAGTCCGAACGTCTAGACGTGTCCGAGGAAGTACACGCCAGCATCCTCCGGCGCGTCTCTGCGCCCCAGCCCTCGAACGGCATCGCCTTGGAGTTGCCAGCGCTCCCCGCTGTCCCTGACTCGCACGCGGCTGGCGCCAGCCTGCTCGTCCCTGCCAACGGCCGCGAGCGATCTCACCCCATAGGCGCCGCGCCTGTCACCATCGGCTTCTCGTCCGACTGTGACGTTGTTCTTCCTAACGGAAAGACCCCTGGGATGGAGCGCGTGCGCGTCTGGCGTCGCGACGGTCGCTTCATGCTCCACAACCTATCGCACGGCAGCGCTGTGCGGATCGCTGGCAAGTCGGTGACGTGGGTCGTTCTCGAGCATGGCGACGAGATCGAGATCGGCGGCAGCATCGTGACATTTCAAGAGTCCAAGGAGCCCGACAGAAACTTCTAACGCTTTTCATAACTCGATCATGCATCATCTCGATCCTCCTCCTTCTAGCATGGGTCCAAACGGAGCGCCCGGTCTCTTGGTCGACGGAGAAGGGGGGGTGAGCCCAGCAATCGCTCCGTCAACCCAGCAACCAGATCGAACTCTCGTTCCAAACAGGAGGATCTCCAAATGCAGATCGCAACATTCGTAATCACCTGGCTTCAGAGCCACGCCCGCCGCGAACGCGGTCAGGACCTGATTGAGTACGCCATGCTCAGCGGCCTGATCGCCGCCGCGATCGTAGCTGTCGGTATTCTGGTCTACTCTGGCGCTCTCACGGCTATGGCCACTGGGATCAGCGGATGCATCGACTTCACAGCCGGCGGATGCAACCCGGGCTTCTAGGCTAGCTATTCTTCTGACTCGACCTGGGGCGGCGAAATCGCCTCATCGCCCCCTCGCCGCCCCAGGGCGAGTCTCTCTCGAAAGCGACTGATATGACAACCAAGATCGACCAACGACAACCATCCTCAGGGTTCCTGACGGCGCTCATGAGGCTGGCTGCCGTTTGTCGAGCTCTGTTGAAGCCGGCCCAGCGATGTTTTTCCATCGTTAAGTCAAGCCAGCGTGGGCAATCGCTGATCGAGTTCGCCTTCGTCTTGCCCATCATTCTCGTAATTCTCCTGATGCTCGTAGACTTCGGCATCGCTGTCGATCGGCGTGAAGTGCTTCAGCATGCGGTTCGTGAAGGGGCGCGCCACGGTGCTATTGGCTCGAGCGTCGCGTCTATCGAGAACTACACCGCGGTTCAGTCTCAGGATATCCTCGTTCCCGCCGACGTGAGCGTCTGTTACATGGATATGGATGGAGACGGAATCGCCGGTGGCGTTGGCGACAACGTTCATGTCAGCGCGACGTTCCAGTATCAGTTCAGTATCGGCAGTTCCGAGCTTCTGGGTGCATTCGGCGTAGACCCATCCACACTTTCGGTTGACATGACTCCATCAGCGGACATGCGGCTGGAGACGAGCGTCGCGGGAGCGGTAGCTTGTTCCTGAAGGCTCTGGCTTTTGTGTTGGGATCGCGATCTGCTGAGCGCGGCCAAATGCTCCTCATGGCCGTGTTCGCAATGACCGTCGTCTTCGTCATGGGCGTGATCATGGTCGATATCGGAATATGGCTGACCGAACGGCGAGGAGCCTCCAAAGACGCTGATGCCTCGTCTCTCGCCGGCGTTCAGGCCTACCTCTCTGACCTCACCGATACGTCCGGCGCCTTCAACGACGCGGTCATTTGGGCGACGCTCAACGGTGTCGACCCCGCCGAAATAGACGCCGCCCCTACGCTCAGCTGCACCGCGGGCTACAGTTGCATCGGCGTAGGCACTTCTAACTGCCGCGAAGACGGCACCGACAACATGCCGTGGGTCGAGGCCAAGGTCCGGCACGAGGGCGCACAGCTGTTCTCGTCGATCTTCAGCGTCCTCGCTCCGGACATCGGCGCTGCCGCCCGCGCCTGCGTCGGCTCGCCCAGGAGCCTGCTTAACCTCAGTCCGTTCGGAATTCAGACTAGCTTCGTGCCGCCGGTCGGCGATCCCGAGACCGGAGCCCAGTGCCTCAACGATGAAGATGACGATGGCGATGGAGAGATTAACGACGGCTGTCCGCTGTCCGACTGTCTAGAACCAGTCCCGGGCGACCCCACTCGTACCCGTCCGATCTACGGCGCCGTCTGTATCATGAAGACCAGCGACTCGGACAACGTCAGTGGCCAGTTCGGCCAGCTCACTATCGGCGAGGGAGCGTGTGACAGCACTCTGGATTCCAGTGGCCTGAAGCACGATTTTCACTACGGGACCGTCGCGCTTTGCACCATCGACGACGAAGTGAACACCGGCACCGGCAGCATCGTCGGCCTCCTCCAGGGGTTGAACGCGCGGCTCGAAGAAGAATGGTTGTGCAACCAGCTTTACTTCACTGGTAACCCTGACAACGACGACTTCGACGAGGTTTTCAATATCGTCGGCGGCGCTCCCGGCGTGCCTGTGGTCCCGTCCCCCGACGCCATCTTCGCGGAGAACGATTGCCAGATCACCAGCGTTCACGATGACCACGAGCACACGTATATGCCCAGGGCCCTCACCCTGATTCTCATCGATCAACTGGAGAAATCAGCGAAGACGGCGACAATCACGGGCTTCGCTGGCTTCTACGTCATCGGCTGCTTCGACGGCGACACTTCCTTCCAGGTCAAGGCAGAGATTGAGCAGGACCTGACCAACTTCGACTCGTACTTGAACCGCTGTAAAAAACCAACCGGGAAACAAGACGTTCTAGGAATTTTCGTCAAAGAGGTTGCGGCGCCGATATTCGTCGGTGACCCGGACCCCAACCTGCCGCTGGCAATCGTATTGGTGAAGTGACCAACACGGAGGAGACATCATGGCCAAACTACAAGGACTAACGATGAACCGTAGCACCGGGAACCGTGCGTTGCTCTTGATCGCCATCGTGGCGGGGCTCGTAGCCGCGGTCCTCGTGTTTCTCGCGCTGCAGAGTAGCGACGACGGTGGCACCGCACTCCTGACCTCAACCGATGTGGCGACGATCGATGTCGTCGTCGCCAGCGGAGACATCGCAGCTGGCACGAAGGTCACGGAGAGCATGCTCGAAGTCGTAAGTTTTCCTCTGGACCTGCGGATCGAAAACGCCTTCGCGGCCACGGGCCCCGTCGTTGGTGAGGTCACGAACGTGGCCGTGGCCCAGGGCGAGCAGTTTACACCAAACAAGATCGGCCTCGCCGTCCCGGACAAGGGCCTCTCCGGCGTCGTGCCTCCAGGCATGCGTGGCGTTGCGGTGGCCGTTGACGAAGTCACGGCCGTCGGTGGCAACCTACTCCCCGGTGACCGCGTCGACATCCTCACCGCAATACGCATCAAAGGCGGACCCGGCGTCGGTGAGAACCAGTACATCCTGCGGACGGAGGTTCTGGTGCAGGATGTTGAGGTGCTCTCCGTTGCTCAGGAGGCTCAGAAGCCGGTGGCCCAAGCAGCGCCGGCAGAAGATGGACAGGAACCGGCCGCGATCACATACACCAGTGGTGCCGTTCCGAGCGATGTTGACGATCAGCCCAACGCCCGTACTATCACGGTCGCGCTAAGTCCGGCCGAGACTCAGCTGGTGGTGTCAAAGCAGGGGTACGCAGAGGAAGTATGGGCGGTGCTGCGTGCCTTTGGCGATGAAGAAACCATCGAGCTTGAGCCCTTAGATGTACTGATCTTCGAGTAGCTAGAGAGCGAACGAGTAAAGGAGAAGACTGAATGGCGAAGGTTCCCGAAGTCCTGCTGGTAGATCAGGACCCTCAGGCGCGCTACGAGCTGAAGCAGCTCGTGATCCAATCGCAGCTTGGCGTCGTCGGGGAGTCCTCCTTCGGAACGGAAGCCGTATCGCTCGCGACCGATGCACGGCCCGACGTCATCGTCTGTGGCATGAGCGATCCCCCAGAGCGTGCGCTGCGGACCATCGAGGCGCTCCTCGACGTGCTTCCCGAGACTCCGATCGTCTCCTACGGCTGGCAGGACGAAGTCGCCATCGTCAGGCGGGCGATGCAAGCCGGCGCGCGAGATTACTTCGTGATGCCCATCGATTCGGCCCGGCTGCTCGACTCGATCACGCTGGTGCTCGAAGCGGAGGAGCGGAAGCGCCTGCGGATGTCAGGTCAGACAAAAAGCCTGGGCCCCCGCGGACTCACCTTGGCAGTCTTTGGCGCCAAAGGCGGCGTCGGTAAGAGCACCATCGCCTCCAACCTTGGCGTCGCGCTCGCCGGCGATCTCGGCCAAAGCGTTGTGCTGGTTGACGGCGACAACAGCTTCGGAGACGTTGCCGCTATGCTCGAAACACACGTGGAGCGGACCGTCCTCGATCTCGTCCGTGACGTCGACACCGTCGACCGGGCCGAACTGACCGAGTACCTCACTCGTCACGATGACAGCGGTCTCTGGTTGCTCCCAGCGCCCACCGAACCGCTGCGCTGGCGCTCCGTTACCCCGGACGCCATCCGCAAGGTCATCACCGTCCTCACTCGGAGGTTCGATGTTGTCCTGGTGGACACCGCTGGCGTGCTCAACGATTTTTCGCTGGCGATTCTCGAAGAGTCGAACATGGTTCTCTGGGTGACCTCCTCTGACTTCTCTAGTATCAACAACACACTTCTCGGCCTGAAGGCGTTAGAGGAACTCTCGTACCCGGAGTCTCGCATCAAGCTGATGCTAAACGTCGTCTCGGCTGACGACGGTGTGCGGCCTGTCAAGATCGAAGAGGTACTTGGCCGCAAGTTCTTCTGGTCCCTGCCCTACGATCGCGAGGTCAGGATGGGTGGCCAGATTGGGCGGCCCGTCGTCGCCGCCAATCCTAACTCAGACGGAGCCAGAAGCTTGATCGATCTCGCACGATCGCTCACCGGCGCAGCGCCGGCTCGGGCGGTCAAGAAGTCCACGCCGGTCCGTCGGCTACTCAACAGATTTACTCGCGGCGGGACCGCCGCCGCCCCCGTGGAAGGGAGATTATAGGATGGTGCGTCAAGCTGATCCGGACGTCGCCGGACAACCCTCAGCAGCAGGGCTAGACATCAGTCAGGCTATGCTTTCCGATGCATTCGCCCCGCTCACCAGTGAGGATGAACTTCTCGTCCAGCGCGTCCACCAAAGGCTGATCGAAGAGATGGATTTGAAGGCCGTCGAGGAGCTCGGGCCGGACCGCAGCCGCGAGGCGGTTGAAGCGGCGATACGAACGTTGGTG
Source organism: Chloroflexota bacterium (assembly GCA_022574655.1). Classification (GTDB taxonomy): domain Bacteria; phylum Chloroflexota; class Dehalococcoidia; order SM23-28-2; family RBG-16-64-32; genus JACZRQ01. Next base: position 3,286 of record JACZRQ010000111.1, on the reverse strand, counting down.
GCGGAGATGGCCCCTGGCCTCTTCGGCGAACGTAAGGAACTCGTCATCCGTAGGGCCCTCGACGACGCGATCGGCCTCGGGCCGATTCAGCCTCTGGTCGATGACCCGGCGATCTCCGAAGTGATGGTCAACAATCCAGAAGAGGTCTACTTCGAGCGCGACGGAATCATCTATCTCTCCGCGCTCCGCTTCCGCGACCGCGACCACATTATGCTGACGATAGATCGAATCATCGCCCCGTTGGGCCGTCGCGTCGACGAGTCCTCTCCCTACGTCGACGCTCGGCTGCCGGACGGCTCGCGTGTGAACATCATCATCCCGCCGCTCGTGCCGCGATCGCCGGTCGTGACCATCCGAAAGTTTCGGCCCGACAGGTACAACATTTCGGGCCTGGTAGAAAATGGCACGCTCTCAGAGCAGGTGAACGAATTCCTGCGCATTTGCGTCCAATTGCGGCTGAACATCGTCATCTCTGGCGGAACGGGCACCGGTAAGACCACGCTGCTCAACGCCCTCTCGGCGTTCATCCCGGAGCGCGAACGGATTCTGACGATCGAAGACCCAGTCGAGCTCAACCTTGAGCAGCGGCACGTCATCTCCTGTGAGGCACGGCCGCCCAACATCGAGGGTAAGAACGAGGTCACCCAACGCGATCTGGTACGTAACGCCCTCCGCATGCGGCCGGACCGCATCATCGTTGGCGAGGTTCGCGGCCCTGAGGCCTTCGACATGATGCAGGCCATGAACACCGGCCACGAAGGATCGCTCACCACCGTCCACGCCAACTCCCCCAGAGACGCGCTTGCGCGTATTGAGAACATGGTCCTCATGTCGGGCTACGAACTCCCTGCCCGCGCCATCAGAGAACAGATGGCGTCGGCGTTTCACCTCGTCTTGCAGCTTTCACGGTTCGCCGACGGTTCGCGTCGCGTGACCAGCATCAGTGAGGTCGTCGGCATGGAGGGCGAAACGGTCACGATGCAGGATCTATTTACGTTCGAGGTGTCCCACATCGAAGCGGACGGCCGTCTGGTCGGCACGATGGATCCAACCGGCATCATGCCAACATTCGCTGAGCGCTTCACCAAGGCAGGCATTCCCCTCGAGTCCATCGTCCCGAGTGTGGGGAGTTGGGCGTAATGGCGCTCAGCATCGCTGCTGCCGTTCTCGCCTTCATCGCCGTTGCGGGACTGGTGGCGTATCTGTTCACGCGGTCTTCCGAATCGGCGGCGACGGAGCGACGGCTGTCTGGGCTGAAAAAGCCCGAACAGCCGAACGACCACGTCGAAGGCGGTGGGCTGCTTCGAAGCGGAGGTTCTCGCCTGCCGCTTCTCAGGTCGTTCCTGGCTGGCAGCGCGCTCAACGATCGCTGGCGGTTGGACCTCGAACGGGCTGGTCTACGCCTGAAGGTCAGCGAGTATTTCCTGATGAGAATTCTATCGGCCGTCGTTGTAGGGATGCTTGCGTTCTTGCTGGCTGGCAGGAGCCCGCTTGGTCTAGTGCTCGTCGTAGCGACCATCGTTGCCGGCTATCTCGTCCCGAGCGTATACGTGGGATTCCGTAAGGGTCGCCGTAAGGACGCCATCAACGCCCAACTCGTCGAGATGCTTGAAATGGTATCCAATTCGCTAAGGTCCGGCTTCGCCTTCGTCCAGGCCATTGAGATGGCTGCCAAGCAGCTAACCCCCCCTGTGAAAGACGAACTCGAGGCGTTCCTCAACGATACCTCTCTCGGTGCTAAGGCTGAAGACGCCCTTCGAGATATGGCCGACCGTAGCGGAAGCATCGACATGGAACTGATGGTGACCACCATCCTCGTTCAACGGACGAGCGGAGGTAACCTGTCGGAGGTTTTGGACAAAGTAGCTGCCACAATTCGGGAACGCGAGCGTCTCCAAGGGGACATCAAAGCCCTCACGGCGTCGCAGCGCTTCACGGGCTTCGTCCTTTCGATATATCCGCTCCTTCTTGGCGCCCTGTTCTTCGTCATTTCACCGGGGCTGATGGGGGTGCTCTGGACGGATGAATTCGGGCGAATCATGCTCGCCTTTGCGGCATTCCTGCAGGTTCTTGGTATCGTGAGCATCCGCCGGATTCTGAAGTTGGAGGTCTGATGGGAGGAATCACATGGTAGCTTTAATCGCCGCAATATGCGCGTTCGTGTCAGTCGGTGGCTTCGCGCTTTACGCCAGCGGAGTCGGCCAGCGACGGGTTGAGACTAGGCTCGCCGGGCTGCGGCAGTCATCCACACAGCAGGCGCTCAACGCACCGTTCGCCGACAGGATCGTTCTGCCCGTATTCGGCAGCATCGCCGGGGTGTTGATCGAACTCCTCCCGCACAGCTTCGTGAAGAGAATATCACAGCAACTCGTCACGGCTGGCAGTCCGATGACCACGCAGTCGTTCTTCACCCTCGTAGCAATCGTCGGCATCTTCACTCCGGTCTCGCTGATCGCTCTCATGGTGCTGGCGTCGGACGGCGGCGTCGCTCCAGCGGCGCTATTCGGCGCTCTTTTCATTGGCGTTGTTGGAGTGCTGCTCCCGTTCTTGTGGCTCAGTCGTCGTGTGCGCAGCAGGCAGCTCGCGATCTGGAAGAATCTCCCCGACGCGTTCGACCTGATAACCGTATGCGTAGAAGCTGGCCTAGGTCTGGATGCGGCGCTTCGCCACGTCTCGGACAAGCTTAAAGGGCCTTTCTCGCAGGAGGTTTCCCAGACCCTGCGAGAGGTGGGCATGGGTCGGCCAAGACGCGAAGCGCTCGAAGATCTGGCGGACCGGATACGTGTGGATGAACTGACCACGTTCGTGAACTCCGTGATCCAAGCTGAACAGCTCGGTACTAGCCTCGGGCGAGTGCTTCGGGCTCAGGGAGTTAGTATCAGAACCAAACGCCGCCAGAAGGCGGAGGAACTCTCGCGGAAGGCGCCGGTGAAGATGGTGTTCCCGCTCGTGCTCTTCATCATGCCCACGTTTTTCATCATCACCTTGGGGCCAATAATCGTCCAGCTTGTGAACTATCTGAGTGACTAGAGCGCCCTATGCAACAAGAAACCTTCGTTAACCACTACCAGACGCTGCAGGTTCATCCCGCTGCGCCCCTGGATCTCATAACGGCCGCGTACTGGCACCTCGTCGGGAGCGGCCCCTCGGCGAACGGCGACGACGAGTCCGCCGCTGCGGTCCACCAGCTGTCCAAGGCGTACGCCGTCCTCGCCGACCCCTCGGCTCGCGTCATCTACGATCGCTCTATCGAGCTCGAGCCACAGCCACTCGTGCCCAAGCTGCG
>JACZRQ010000110.1 GCA_022574655.1 Chloroflexota bacterium | reverse complement strand
GGAACGTCGTAACCAAAGGTGGCCGGCGGACAAAACTATGGTCGCGGCCGGCGGGCGCAGTGGCGCACATACCCGAGGGGTGGGATGAAGTTCTTTGTCGACACAGCAGACACCGACGAGATTCGCGATCTCGCCGCGACCGGATTCGTGGACGGGGTGACGACGAATCCCTCCCTCATCGCGAAGTCGGGACGCAAGTTTCTCGACGTGGTGCGCGAGATCTGCGACATGGTCGATGGTCCGGTCAGCGCGGAAGTCACCGCGACCGACCATGAAACCATGCTGTCGGAAGGGCGCAAGCTGGCGCAGCTCGCGCGCAACGTCGCCGTCAAGGTGCCGATGACGCCGGATGGGCTGAAGACCTGCCGGGCGCTGGCCGACGACGGCGCGATGGTCAACGTCACCCTGTGCTTCTCGCCCGGCCAAGCGATCCTCGCCGCCAAGGCGGGGGCGAGTTTCGTCTCCCCCTTCATCGGCCGGCTCGACGACATCAGCCGGGACGGGATGCAGCTGATCGCCGACATCATAGCGATCTACCGGCAATACGACCGCTTCGGCACCGAGGTGCTGGTGGCCTCGATCCGGCACCCGATGCACGTGGTTGAAGCGGCGAAGCTGGGAGCCCATATTGCCACCATGCCGCCGAACGTCCTGCGCCAGCTTTACAAGCACCCGTTGACCGATGCCGGGCTGGCGGCGTTCCTCGCCGACTGGGAAAAGACCGGCCAGTCCATCCTGGATTCCTGAGCCATGAGCGGCAAATCCGACGACGCGACCGACGCCGCGACCAACAACGGGAGGGCGCTCGAACACGACGAGCCCGCGCCGGAATCGGTGGTGACGTTCCTCGGCCGCCATCCCGAATTCCTGAACGATCACCCGGAGCTGTTTTCCGCCCTCGTGCCGCCCGCGCTGAACCGCGGCGAGGGTGTCTTGGACATGCAGGCCTTCATGCTGCGCCGGCTGCAGTCGGAACTGCGCGGGATGAAGGGGCGCGAGGCCGCGCTGCTCGCCGCCGCCGAGGCCAATGCGGCGGTGCAGGCGCGCATTCTCAAGGCCGCCGAAGCCCTGCTCCGGGCGCGTTCGTTCGAAGACCTGATCCGTGTCATCAACGAAGACCTGCCCGAGATGCTCTCGGTCGAGACCATCTCGCTCTGCGTCGAGACCGAGGAGCCGCTGCCGGGCAAGGCCGGCGACATCGGGGTCATCGTCATGAACGCGGGCATGATCGACTCACTGTTCACCGGCGACGAAACGGTGGCGCTGCACGCCGAGATGGGGGGCGAGCGGGCGATCTTCGGCGCCGCGGCCGGCGAGGTGCGCTCGGTTGCGCTGCTGCGGCTTCGTTTCGGCCCCGGCCTGCCGACCGGCCTCCTGGCGCTGGGCGCGGGTGAGGCGGGCGGGTTCGACGGGCGTCGCGGATATGTGATCGACCTCGACCTGTGGACCCGGCTGCTGCTACGGGGGCCAGCTTACGCGCTCGACGAGACCTTGGCTGTGTTCCGGGTATCGGAGGGGCAGTGGAGCGTTTCCTTGGGGCGCCAACAAGCGCGCCAGGTGCGGGAACTCTTCTCCGAGCTCAGGGCCCGGCCTGGGATCTCAGTCGGGCGAGTCGATGCTGCCATCGGGTGGCTCCGGGCCGGAGTCGCGGCCTGGTTGCGCCGACTCATCTACATCGCGATCGCGGTACGGCGCCGCCTGTCGTGAAGGTGACTTATCGTCTTCGTATCCGACTCGATCGGCCACGATCGTAAAGGGGCGGCGTTTCACCTGCTGGTAGATGCGCCCGATGTAAGCGCCGAGGATTCCCATGAACACCGCGTTGAGAATGATGCTCGCCATGATGAGCACAACAGTGGTAGCCAGACCGGGAGGGAGGTCGTCGTTGATGGACCCAACCACGTACCAGACGATGCCGCCGAACATGAGCACCGTCATCAGTGCCCCCACCCACATGGCGATCCTCAGCGGTAGGACGGAGTGGTGGAGGATGCCGTCTACGCCGAGCGAGATCATCTTGCGCCATCGCAACTTGCTTTCGCCGCGTTCTCGCGCTGCCCGATCGTATGCCACGCCTGCTTGGTTGAATCCGAACGACGCGATCGTCCCGCGCAGATACGGGTGGTAGTCATCTACCTCTTCGAGGGCGTCGATGACCCGGCGACTCACCAGACGGAAGTCGCCGGCGTCTAGTGGGAGATGGTCCTCGCTGAGAGTATTGATGACGCGGTAGAAGGTCCGGCGAGAGAAGTTCTCGATCTTGCCCTCTTTGCGGCCACGACGGACTCCGTATACGACGTCGTTGCCCGACTCCCACTGCTCGATGAAGTCGGAGAAGAGCTCAGGTGGGTCTTGCAGGTCGGCGTCGATCTGGATGGCAGCGTCACCCCTGCACTCCATGAGGCCGGTGATGATCGAGCGTTGAAACCCAAAGTTACGCGAAAAGCTGAGGACCCGGATTCGTCTGTTCTGGGTGGCTCGTTTGGCGAGGAGTTCGAAACTCCCATCGCTCGATCCGTCGTCGATGAATACGTATTCGAAGTCATATCCTGCTGCAAGAGAGTCGCTGACGGGATCGAGTCTCGCCAGCAAGGGATCGATGTTCTCGACCTCGTTGAATACGGGGACGATGATCGATATCAGCTTTTTTCGCGTCGCTGCCATGTCGTTGCTTGCCACGAATCCTCCGTCCGATCGGCAGACTATCGGCCCGCTCTGACCGATGAGCGCGGAACCGGCGCCGGTGTTAGATCCGAACCAATTCGATCGTCTCGAGTACCCAGGCTGTGTTCGAGGTTTCGCGTTGGGTTTGCATGGTGTGGGTCATCGCTGGGCTGGTGTCGGGTGGGACAGAGACCTGTAATCGTCGCCGCGTACCCCCGAGGGGATATCCAGTCCATTGTCGAAGATCCAACCTCCCACTGGAGTCGTTCCGGCATTGTGTATCGTCCCTGCTCGTGTCCAGTCAGATTCCGGTGACTCCCCCTCAGCCTGACTCCGGCCTGCCTGTGCGGGGTCGAGGTCTGTCCGGTACTTCGGCGATGTTGTTGGGGACCGGCGCCACAATCGTCGGATCCTATGTGTTCCTGTTGGTGGGCGGTCGTGCTCTCGGCGAGGACGCATTTGCCCCGGTGACGGTGATGTGGACGCTGCTCTTCCTCGGACTCACCGTATTCCTTATCCCGGTGGAACAACTCATCATCAGGAAGCTCACCCTCGGCGAGGGGCAGGCTTCAGCGATCCGTGACTCGTGGAAAATCGTTGGCTTCGTGGTGGTGGGGGCGACCCTTCTGGCGGTGGCCTTCGTGTTGGCGGCCCGGGGGGTCCTTCTCGATGACGATCTCGGGTTTGTTCCCGTGGCCGCACTCATGTTCCCGCTCCACGCACTCATGCTCGTCGGCCGGGGCTTTCTCGCCGGTCGCGGTCGATTCGTCGCCTACGGAGCCGCCGTCGCTCTCGACGCGTCCGGCAAGGCCGGGGGTGCGATTGTCGTCGCTCTAGCGGGTTGGGGACCGGTTGCCCTTGCTTGGGCGCTTGCCCTCTCCCCGATCCTGGTGTTGTTGGTCCGTCCATTCCAGACCGGGTCCGATGGTGATCTCGTGAAAACAGTGGGCGTAGTAGGTCTCGTCCCAGCCTTCGGGATCGGTCTCTTCCAAGACGATATCGACGTGATCGTGGCCGAATGTACCGATCCTCAAAGCGCAACGCTGACCATTGCCGATGTTACTCAGGACGGGAATTCCATTCTCCCGATCATGGATTGGATGCCCCTGTTCAGCTTCAACTTCAACTGCCCAGAGGGCAAGACTCAGGACCACACCCTGGTTCTGGAGCCGCTGAGCGCAGAGAACACCAGCGGCGGCGCATACGCCGAGTTCCAAGGCGCGAACATCGCCGCCACAGGCGAGACGGTAACCCTGCACTGCACGAACCCGAACACGCCGACGCCGACTGCGACGCCGACTGCGACGCCGACTGCGACGCCCACGGCCACGCCAACCGCAACGCCCTTGCCCGACACCGACAGCGACGGAATCCCGGACGTGGACGACAATTGCCCGTTCGTTCCGAACAACTCCCAGACCAATAGCGATGCGCTACCGGCGGGCGATGCCTGTCAATGCGGCGACCTGAACGAGGATGGAGTGGTCGATAGCCTGGATGAGGACCTCGCCCGGGGTCACGTGGTGGGGAAGACGGTGCCGCCGTTCAACCTCGATCGCTGCAACATGATCGAGCCGTCGGGTGGCGTGGCGGAGTGCGACGTGGCCGACGTGTTCGTACTGCGCCGCGTGGTGGCAGGGGCTCAGCCCATCGCCGGGACGCTGTGCGCAATCTACGCCGCCCCATGAGCCGTTCGATAGCAACAGTACTCAGCGTGAAGATTATCGAGGCACGACTACCAAGATTTCGGCGTTTGGGAACGCATCAAGTGACGACACTGCAAGGCGCGATACTGAGGCAGCGCGAAAACACCCCCGGCCCGATTGCTCAGACCGAGGGTGCCCTAACTGACTACACCGCCGGGAAGCGAAGCATCCGAGCCGAGTGGGTCAGAATCCCATCTTCACGACGGCTCACCCGAAGCGCCCGGCATCGTCGCGAATGCTAATGTACAGAAGTACCTGGCGTCTCGGTTCCGGTTGTAACGCGCCGCCGGTGGCTGAGCGCCCAGACGTTGGCGATATGGCCTTCGATCTAGCTGAAACTTTAGTGCGACTGCTGCCACGAGCCATCAGTTGGGCGGAGGATCGATCCGCGGAGATTTGTGCGGACGGCAAGCCTTTGAACAGCGGCGGGCTCGCTTTGGCGAGAGCAGTAGGCGTCGCCAGCCCCGAGTACATTCGAGTGAAAGTGGTCGAGCGTCTACCGCTACCAGAGGATGTCGAGCTTCGAGATGCCGCTCTCCTAACTGGATTGCTTGGCCCAGGAATGGTCGGCATGACGTTCGGCTACGGAATCTACTTGTGTCGCGGCCATATCACAAATCGTCTCCTTTCTCATGAGTGTCGCCACGTGTATCAATACGAATCGTCTGGATCGATTGGTGCGTACTTGCCCGTGTACCTCGATCAGATCGCGACCTTCGGCTACGAAGAGGCTCCGTTAGAAGCCGACGCAAGGAGCCACGAGCGCGAGGGCGCCTAACAAAGCACTACAGCTGCCACGAAACAGCCCAGTCCAATCGATCCATGATACAATCTGGCGGCAAGCGCTCCTGTCCCAGGGCTTACGGTTAGCCTGTTTAGTGCAGCTGAGCGCCCATACGTTAGACGGCAAGGCGCATATTAAGCGATGCCCGAAGAGATCGTCCCCGCGGACAAACGGCTTCGAGTCGTCTTTCTGGCGCTTATAGCCGCGGGCGCCTTACTCGTAGTCGCCAACTCCACACTTAGCAGGCTTGCAGGCAGCTACGACCCTGCCGAAGACCCCGAACAGATCTATCAGGAACTCGTTGTGCGCATCAGACTCATCGCCTCGATTGGCGCGGTTCCACTTCTTGTCTTTGCCGCATACTTCGGGAGCAACGGCTGGCGCACGCTGCGGTGCGGAGCTTGGCCGCCCTACGGAATGAGGGTGCCCTGGTCTTTGGCTCGTCGACGGGGAAGGTATGCGGTGGCTATGGGTGTTGGCAACATCGCCCTGGCAGCTCTCTTCGTTTTCCAAGCCGCAGTATCGATCTGGTCAGCCTGGTTTGTAGTTGAGTGACTTGCCGTCTAATAAGCGATCGTGATTGAAGTCAAGTTCTCGCGGTCGTCAGGCCCTCCGTTCCCGAGCGATTGAGCATCGGAGATAGAAGCGGGGTTTCGGCAGATCCGAGAAGTAGCGATTCGGTCAACCAGGGACCGAGCGGGGCGGCCGGCGGCGGAGCGCAAGCCTCAATGGGGGGAGGGTGGCCGTTGAGACTCGCCGATCACAGTGCGGAGTCCAGCAGCTACCCGACATGGTCAGTGAATCTCTCCACAAGCTTTCGCTACTGCGTCAGCAGGGGATTCGAAGTACTGGATGAGGGGAGGGACCTCCAAAATTGGCTCAGGAACACCTTTCCAGAACGGGTGAACTACTAACGGGGTGGATCGCTCGATAGCTAGCTCTATCTCCGATCTGGTCCCGCTTTGCTTGGTGTTGCTTCCGGGCAAGGCAATCACAGCGTCAGCCGTATTGATCAGCACCTCATTTCGTCCAGTCCTTCCACTGCCACGCCCGGTGAATATCGGAAGAGAGATGAACTTGTTCGGCAATCCCTTCCCCTTCCTGGCCATAGCGATGGAATCGGGCAAGATTCCGACGGTTACTCCGCCGTGCCGATGCGCTCCCCGCGAAGCCGCCTCCATGACTCCCCCCAACCCACCGCATACAAGCCAGGCCCCGCGCCTCGCAATTTCCGCTCCTACCTCTTCGGCAACTTCCTCGAAGGGGCCCGCGCTTCCCGATCCAACAACGGCGATCCGTAGGGGCAGATCTGATCCCTTCATCCGGTCGCCCTCCATTGCTCGCGCTGTACGTCGTCAGATCTTCTCGGACACTTGGACCGTTCTTCGTGGAGAGAGTTCGCTCTCCCGTTTGCGGCTAGGCCGCGTTACTTAGATTCTCTTTCTTCCTTCGCTCCAACGTCAAGCGTTTAATTTTCTCCCGGCGGCTCAGGATCGCACGCTGGCGACCGTGATACATGTCGTCGGGCGTCAGCTCCCCCATCCCGCACCCCGACCAGCGTGACGACGACGGAAACGGGATCGGGGATACCTGTGACGAATGCGTCGATTTCCTCGTTGGCGAGGGGTTCATTAAGAGACCCGATGTCTCCCTCGACTATCACGTGAGCCCGTAGACAAGATCGAAGGGCCACATTCATATCACCCGGAAGCGGCGAGGGGCTATCATGGTCCCATCGAGAACTCGGAGGGCTCAAACGATGCGGAGCGCGAGTCAGCTCGGGCGCCTGGGTGCCGTGCTGGTGCTGGGTCTGGCGGCCTGCGAGGTGCTGATCATGATCAGCCCGTTCGCCGGCTTCTTCTACGGCGGGGTCCGCTTCGAGCCGTTTCTCGGCTTTCTGTCGGAGAGCCGGGCCAGCGCCTGGCTGAACGGCTTCTTCCTGAACCACTCGGTCGTCACCACGTCGTCGCTGCTCGAGTGGCAGCGGACCATCGGCGAGTACCTGTTCGCGCTCGGGCTGTGGGGCTTCCTGATCTCGGCGCTGCAGCTCTACGGGAAGAAGGCTCTGGGCCGGGGTGTCGCCCACGGCCTGCTGTACCGCTTCTCGCGCCACCCGCAGTACCTGTCTCTGGGGATCGCAGGCCTGGGGCTGCTCACGATCTGGCCGCGCTTCCTGCTGCTGGTGCTGTTCGTGACCATGCTGTTCCTCTACGCGGGACTCGCACGCTTCGAGGAGTGGCGCATGGCGGAGCGCTACGGCGAGGCGTACCGCACCTACGCGCGCGGCCGCGGCTCGTTCCTGCCCGGCAGTCCCGCACACCGGCTGTTCGAGGCCACGTTCGGCAGACTTCGGCCCGGGGCACTCGGTTGGGTCGCCGCCTACACCACCTGCCTCGCGGCCGCGCTGCTGGCGGCGTCCGGCCTGCGCGGCTACGTGCGCAGCCACACCGTGGTGGTCGACTGGCCCACGGAACAGGCGGTCGTGGTCAGCGCCTGGCCCCAGTCCGAAGAGTGGGTGAGCCGCACATTCAAGCTGGCCATCTCCGACGAGGACGTCCGGGAAGAACTGGGGCAGAGCGGGGACGGGCCACTGGTCGTCACGATCCTGCCGCCCCGCTACGTGATGAAGGGCATGTACTACAAGATGCCGCCCGACGTGGCGGCCGGGCCCGCCGACGACGGCGGAGCGATGGCCGCACTCACGCGGATCGGTCAGCTCGCGGTGGCCTTCATGGTCCCGATCGAGGGAGTTACGCAACCCGATCACTTCATGGGCGTCGACCCCGGGAGCACCAAGGAGCCGGTCGAGGTCGTGTTCTCGCGGCCCGAGAAGCCCTACGCCGAGAGCATCTCCGTGGAGGAGGCGCTCGACACGAGCGTTCGCCTCACTCCGCTGGTGATCGTGGACGTGGATCCGAAGAGCGGAGAGGTCGTCGACATCCGGGTACCACTGCGCCAGAACCGCTGGGGACCCCAGGTGGTGATGCCCATCTTCTAGGCTCTGCGTGGCATGATGAGGGGAAGGAATATAGAGAGCTCAAGGATTGGTTAGGTGACCGCTTACACTCACCCCTCTGACAGATCTAGCACTTGAATAAGATCCTGCAGGGCTGGAGCCACTCCAAGAAGTAACAGAGGGAGAGTGATTAGGGCTCCCAACAAGCAGGAAGTGACGAGTTTGGTAGCGAGACATGAAATCCCCCTCTGGGCTTACACCTGGGAGGATCAGGAAGATAGCGAAGGAGATTCGATGTCAATCGTGCCTGAGCTGTCGGGGTTCGTGCTTTTAGTCGCGGGGGCGGGATTCTTGATGGTGCTCTACAGGCGGCGGATAAACTTCCCAGGCAGCTGAGCGGTCAACCGACCCCAAACACACGTCTGCCGCCATTATTCTGTGACGCCGCTAGAATAGGCCCCCAACGGTCTGGATCAGCCGGGGCAGCCCAGATGTCACTGATCGCTGAACTCAAGCGCCGCAACGTCTTCCGGGTAGGCGTGGCTTACGCGATCGTG
>JACZRQ010000018.1 GCA_022574655.1 Chloroflexota bacterium | reverse complement strand
CAAGTGGCCCGGGCGTCGGGCGGGGAACGGAATCACGGCAGCGCTGGACAGGGTTGGCAAGCAGCGAAGCTGCGGACGCGACGGCCTGGCCTCGCTACTAACCCGATCTACTGCGTGTAGTAGATCTTGACCGGCGCCCAGTCCAGGAAGAAGTCGCGCGCATTACAGCTCCCGCCACTGCTGCAGACGGAGGTGATACGTATACGGAAGTTGGCGTCGCTGAAATCGGAGACCGCCCAGGTGCGACCCCATGTATCCGCCGCGCCGCCCAGCGTCTCAGTCACTTCGCTGGTGGATTGGTTCGTAGCCGTCCTAGAGACCGACCACGACGTGCCGCCATCCCACGAAAGCTTGACATCCATAGTACTCGTATCGGCTGTGCTGTCGACGTACCAGTCGAGACGGACCTCGATGCCGCTTATGGTACAGCTGGAGTGAATTGATATGCCGTAGTCGTAGAAACGATGGCGGTCGTCGCGGCCGTCGACGTTGGTTGCTACACCACCGCCGTCAGCGAAGGCGTTCGTCGGGTTGAGTTCGAATCCATCCCCGTCGCCGCCCGTGTCGGCGGCCTCAGTCGAAGCGTCAAGTAGCCCGGTGTTCGTGCTCGGGAAGCAGTTCGCAGTAGCGAACGTGTTAGTGCCTGCGGAATCCGCGTCGGTGAACAGCGCCAGCGCGCCTACAATCAGCGCCGCAACGATCGCCGTTCCCGCCAGCGCCAGAGAAGCAGCCAGAAGCGCGGGCGGTCTCATGACCTCCTGGCGGCCGCCCTGGAGGTCTTCTCGTCGCCGAACCAGAGATCGCGAAGAGTCATGAGGGAGACGAGAGCCGCCGGGAGGGCGATGAGAAACAGCCAACCGGCTGGAGTGCGGACGAAGTCGATGGCGTATCCGAGCAAGGGGATCGTGTAGGTGTGGACCGCGACAGGGCCGTTCAGTATCTGGTAGCCGGGATCAGCGGTTTCGTTCGCGTCCCCCTTGGTCTGGACGATGATCTGACCGTTCTCCTCATCGAGGGAAACGACACGGTGAATCTTGGGCCGCGTCTGACCGTCAACATTCATGACGATCACGTAACCCACCTGCACGTCTTCAGGCTCGACCCAGCGAGCGATGGCGACGCTGCCACTCGTCAACGAGTCGCCCATACTTCCGCCGTTAACCGCCAGCGCCGCGTGCCCCCAGAGTCCGGGAAGGACGACCGCCGCCAGCATGAGTACGAAGACGCCCAGTGTGGCAAACAGACTAAAGTAGACGGCCTTCCATATGGCGACCAGTACGGGTGCAAAGTCGCGCACGGCCGGCAGGTGCTCCGCCGATCTCAGCGGAGCACCCTGCAAAACCCATGTGCCTATTTCGGTCATGCCACCCTCCGATTCCGTTCAGCCTTAGCGACTACGGGTTGTTAGTAGTCTGCTCTGAGTCGAACGTGAAGGTCGTTGTGTTGCTTAGGCCCTGCACGGTGTTGCCAGCGGTATCAGGCAACACGACGGCAAAGCAGAGGACCTCGTTTGCGGACGCAGCCAGCACGCGGTCGCCGGTGTCGTTGCCCTGGGCGGCGTTACCGACAAGCAAAGCCACGTTGAGCAAGCCGGCGAACAGCTCGGTGTCATCGGTGAGAGTTGTGGTCGTTCCATCGTTGTTGTGGTACGGGAAGTCGCAGGTGCCAGATTTGAGGCCGATGCGGATGTTCATACCAGCGGACAGCGTCGCGTCCGTGTTCGAACCGCTAACGGCATACCGGAACTGCAGCGTACCGCCGTTGGTGACGGTCAGCTCGCCGGTCGCCTTATCGCCCGGTACTGCATCAGTTACGGCCGTCCAGATGGTGCTGGTCGGCGACGTCGTCAGGATGATTGAACCCGTGGCGAAGTCGTTGGTGCCGACTGTGTCGGTGTCGGTGAACAGCGCCAAAACGCTGAGACTGAGCAGCACACCTAATGTGGTTAGAACTGCCATCGTCGCGAACAATTTACGTAGCATGGACCATATCCTCCTTCGGCCCGAATCGATCGGACCGATCCGTGATCTCGAATATTAAGGCCGCGATCTCGCGACTCTTATCCACTATTAAGCGATGATGGCGCCCACCAACCTGTTGCGCCCAGAGCGAAGTTTCACGAAACCTGAACCATTTCTTAACCTCCCGAGCGCCCGGGCCTTGCAACCGAGTAATCGGTCAACGAACCGTTAGTTAGAAAATTCGTTCTATTTCCGCCCGAAAACACTTGACACCTCAGAACGTCCGTTCTATTATCAGTCGCACAGATGTTTCGCACGCATGTTCTCCATGACAGGTCAAATCGAACGAGCAGTCCACAGATTCCGCAAGGCAGACGAGGCCGATGACACGACTTTGGTCGCAAGCCGCATCTCAGCAGCGGCGTTTCGTGCCTCGGTTGAGGAGCGTCTCACGGGGCTTGAGCGCGACGTTGGCGAGCTGCGGGGGCGCATCACCGGACTGATCTTCGTCGTCATCGGAGCGGTGATCACGCAGGTGGTCCTGAAGCTGGCGCAGTAGGGCAGGACGAGAACGAACGAATGTCACTAACACCAACAGCACTCAAGACAGACATCGACGCAGCGGAGGCGTTCGCCCGGACGCCCCAGCTACCGGCCCTTCGCGCCTACCAGGCGGAAGCCGGCCAAGCGATCGTCGACTCGGTGATGAACGGCCGAGGCCTGACGTTCACCGTCGTGATGGCCCGCCAGGCCGGGAAGAACGAACTTTCGGCGCAGATCGAGCTGTTCCTCCTCCTGAAGCACGCGCGCCGCCCGGTGGAGGGCATCAAGTGTGCACCGACGTTCGATCCTCAAGGCAAAGTGAGCCTGCGACGGCTCTGGAGCCACGTGGTGCAAGCGGGCCTGCAGTCAGTCGCGACGCGAGATCAAGGCCGTAGCGTGCGTCTCGGTCAGGCTAGGATGCTGTTCCTGTCGGCGGAGCCAACCGCTAACGTCGTGGGACACACCGCTGGCCTTCTCCTGGAGGTAGACGAAGCACAGGACGTCGAGATCGAGAAGTTCGAGCGGGAGTTCCGGCCAATGGCGTCGTCGACAGGTGCGACGACGGTCTTCTACGGAACACCATGGGACGACTCGACGCTGCTCGAGCGCGCGGCCCAGCACAATCTCGACCTACAACGGCACGATGGGGTCCAGCGGCACTTCAGCGCCGACTGGACGCAGGCGGCAGAGGCGAATCCGGCTTACGCCAGATACGTTGAGAGCGAACGCGCGCGACTGGGCGATGACCATCCCCTCTTCCGCACGCAGTACGCGCTGAAGACGATCGCCGGGAAGGGCCGTCTTTTCAGCGGCGGCCAACGAGCGCAGTTGCAGGGGCGACACCAGAGACGACACACACCGAGCGCCGGCGAAACATACGTCGCGGGACTCGATCTCGGCGGTCAAGACTGGCACGGCAATGCCAACACTCAGCACGACGCTACGATCCTCACGATCGCCCGCGTGGTATCACCAACAGCCGACGCCATCGTCCAGGAACCGCGGCTGGAGGTTGTGGAGCACGTAAAGCACTCCGGCACTGCGCACGACGCGCTATTCGCACGCCTCGCCGACCTGCTGAAGAACGTCTGGCAGGCGAAACGAGTGGTCGTCGACGCGACTGGCCTGGGCGAAACGATGGCGAGGCTGCTGGCAGGAGCGCTGGGTACGGATGTCGTGCAGGCGCTCAAGTTCAGCGCCGACTCGAAATCGCGGCTCGGCTACGGACTACTCGCGGCAGTGAACGGTGGCCGCTTAAAGGTGTACGCAGCAGACGGTTCAAGTGAGTATGCGGAGTTCTGGTGCGAGATGGAGACGGCGCGCGCGAACTATCGACCGTCGCGACAGATTAACTTCTTCGTCGATCCATCTGACGGCCACGACGACTACCTGATGAGCCTAGCAATGGCCGTAGATGCCGGAGGAAATCTGGACGCTCGCCCACGAATAGCGCGCGGGCGGATCCAGGAGTAACCACCCATGGACTCAGGAAAGGGGGCAACCATGCCAGCAGCAGCCGCAACATCGGCGCTACAGATCGGAACCGTGGCGCCTCCGGCTCCGCCAGGATTGGGGCCGGCGCGCAAGAGGATGCGATCGGACGCGCTGCCAGAGTACACGCGGTATCGGGACAAGGGGTGCGACGTGCACTCGAATTGCCTGACGTGCCCGCTGCCGCGCTGCCGTTACGAGGAGCCGGGAGGGCTGCGGGCGCTCCTGAACGAGTACCGAGACCGGCAGATAGTGTCGCTACGCAGGAAAGGAGCTTCAGTTGATGAACTCGCAGGCCAGTACAGGATATCTAGAAGGACCGTATTCCGGGTCCTCGGGAGTCGCAAGGCGGCACAACAGAGCCGGACGGTCACGCCGATACGCGCCCCGACCCCGTCGCGGCGCCCGGGTCGTGATGATAAGGAGCGAATCGAGTCGCGTTGCGCGTAGCGTCATCGGAACGGCGCTTCACACGCTGGGATACCTGGCGTTGACGAGCGCGGCCATCTGGCTGATCTTCACGTACGTTCCGTAGCCCGAGACGAACCTCGCAGATCGCCCCGATCCAGACTAGAGGAGGTCAATATGGTAGCGACGGTGCTAACGTCGCCGGAAACGACGGGATCGACGCCGATCCCGCAAGAGTTGGAGCGAGCCGATTCCGAACGGCTGCGCCTGTATAGAGAGAACCTTGACTTCTATCAAGGTAACCAGTGGAGCGAGCCGCGACGGAGGCGGGACCGCCGGCTCACCTTCAACTATGCGAAGGCCGTCATAGAGAAGACGGCATCGTACGCGATGTCAGGAGTCTCGTTCGTCGTCGACCCGATCGATGAGGAAGAGGGATCCGCCGAGCGAGCACGGCGGGCGGAGGCGGCACTGAGAGACGTCTACGAGTCGAATCACCTCGAACAGTTGGACTTCGACAACGAGATCGACTGCTCGGTGCTGGGAGACGCAGCGTACAAGGTGATCTGGGACGCGTCCGAGGAGCGAGTGCGGGTGACAGCGCCGGACGTACAGGGGTTGTTCGTGTCATGGGCCGGGGACGATCCGTCGCACGTCTGGCGGGTGGCCTCGCGCTACGACCTGACGCGGGAGGAGGCCGAGCGCCTGTACGGGCCCGTGCCGACACACAAGGCATCCTACACCGTCGTCGAGGTGTGGACGGACGAGAGTTTCGAGCTTTGGTTGGACGAGGGGCTGATCGACGAACGGCCGAACCCCTACGGATTCATACCGTTTGTCGTTTACCCGAACATGCGCGAGCCGAAGCAGTTCTGGGGCGTCTCCGATCTGGCGAACTTGAAGGAACCACTGCGTGAGCTAAACCGCGTGGTCTCGCAGCTATCGATGATCCTTGAGCTATCGGGAAACCCAATCGCGGTCCTCGAGAACGTCACGGACGCCGAGGACATCGCGGTGCAGCCGGGTGCGGTGTGGGAGATCCCGGAGAAGGCGCGCGCGTATCTGCTCGACCTGCTGCAGGGTGGCGGGGTCAGCCTGCACATCGACTACGCGAACCTCGTGCTGCGGGCGCTGCACGACCTGGCGGAGGTGCCACGAAGCGCGTTCGGCGAGACGAGGCAGGCGCTGTCCGGTGTCGCGCTGCAGATGGAGCTTGATCCGCTGGTGAAGAAAGTGCAGCGGAAACGGCTGATCCGCGGCGTTGCGTTCAGACGCCGCAACGAGATGATCTTGCGTATCCTGGAGCAGCAGACCGGCGAGACGTTCGCCCCCCCTCGAACGGGCTTAGGACAGGCCCTTCGACGCAGCTCAGGACAGGCTTATCGGTCGCGGGTCGTTTGGGGTCCCGTCTTGCCTCAAGACCGCTCGCGGCTGGTGCAGGACGAGGCGCGCCTCGTGAAGGCAGGCATCCACTCGCGCCGAACGGCGGCGGGTTTGCTGGACGTGGCGGATCCGGATGTCGAGTGGAGCCGCTGGCAAGAGGAGTCGGACGCCATCGCTGTCAAGTCCTAGCGACACCTCAACCGGGCGGGAAGAAGCGAAGATATGACAAAGGGCGGCCTGCGACGGCCGCCCTTTGTCGCAGGTGCTACCTTCTTAGCGCAACATGCGCCGTCTGGTTACGACGAATGCGGGAACCACGAAGACGACACTCAGCCAGAGGAATGAGGGCAGTGCCGGCAACCCGAAGCCGCTCGAAGCAGCCGCCGCGCCGCCGATGGCCGGGCAGTCTTCGGGCTTGTTCACGGACAAACCAGCGTTGGCACGCAAGATGTTCAGGGCATCCACGGCGTCCTCGTCACCATCACAGTCGACGTCTGCCGCGGCGATGCAGTCGGCATCAGCGGGCAAACCAGCGCCGACGCGCAGGACTTGCAGGGCGTCGACTGCGTCGGAATCGCCGTCGCAGTCGACATCGCCGGGCACGAGCTGGCTGACGGTGTCGCTGCCTTGGAGCGGCGTTCCGTTCTCCAGCTCACCCATTACCGTCACGCTGGCCGGTCCCGTGCCTCCGGGCAGCGCGTCCCGAACGTCGCCGCCGTTGAACGTGAGTTCCAACTCGATGAGGCCATCGGAATCGGTGTCGCCCAAGATAGTTGCGCTCGTCGGATCGAGGACGGTTTCACCCACGATCATCTGGAGGGAGTCGAGGTCGATGGTGTCGGTCGGGTAGCCGAACGGCAGGACAATCATCACGGTTACGTCCGGCGGATCACCGCCCGGTGAAACAGCGTCCGGCTGGAAGTCGATGATGGCGGGAACGGCGACCAAGACCTGAACGCTCTCAGAGGCCGACTCGCCGCCGGAGTCTGTCGCGGTGAGGATGATCGTGTGCAGACCGTTGGACAGACTCGTGAGCGGAAGGGACGCACCCGTACCGAGATCGCCATCGAGGTCGCTCGACCACTCGTAGGAGTCGTCGGGTAGGCTACCTTCTTCGAGGTCGACCGCGCTGCCCGAGAGGACGACGAGGCCGCCCGGGATGACGACGGTGCCGTTCTCTGGGGTGGTGATCACTACGAACGGCGGCTTGTTCGGGACAGTGATCGGCGGCGTCTCATCTGAGCCGATGTTGATGCCGTCGGTGGCGACCACCCGGAACGTCGCCGCATCACTACCGGCGAGCGAATCAGTCTCAACGTCATACGAGCTGTCCGTCAGCCCGGCGGCGATAATCTCCCAGAAGTCTCCGTCGGTGCTGTAAATGAGGGAATACGATAGGTCATCGCCGTCGGTGTCGCTACCCTGCCAGGAGAGCGTATGCGTGGAGCCGTCCGCCCAGGTCTCCGGGCCGGCGGGGTTCGTGAACGCCACTGTCGGCGAGTTTGCGGATACGGTAACTTCGTCGAGCGTCTGGCCGTTGTGAACGAGGGCGACGGAGGTCGCTCCTTCGGCCCAGGGCATGATGAACGACACCCCGGCTTCAGGGCGTGGCTCGTCGTCCGGCTGTGGTTCGATGCCCGGCGGGGTAGGCGTGTCAGGCGGCCCGAAGTTGGCGTCGAACGTACGGCTGCCGAGGACGGTGCCGCCGTTACGGAGTTCGACGGACCAGGGTCCAGGCGGCGGCGCGATCTCGACGCCCGCCTCCGCGAGGTAAAGGTCGCCGAAGCTGCTGCCGGCGTCACCCGGGACGTCCGGGTTGTCGACGGTCACGGTGACGGCGAGCGAACGGTCCGCCGACGACGGGGAGATTGCCCCCGGCTGAGACAGACTCGATGTGTCGAAAGAGTCGAACAGCTTCTGCCAGTGGAACGGTGATATCCAGGCATTGTCCGTTTTGTCGCCGCCGTAGCAGTAGGACATGACGTCGTTGGAGTCGTCCGGGTCGAATATCTTGCCGGTGTCCGGGTTGTATCCGAACTCCTGGATCGAGGCGTTGGCGTACGGCCAGTCGGGGTCTGTCGCAGAGGAACTGTCGGAGCTGTCGTTCCCCTGGCAGGTAGCGCCGGTGGCCGTATGCTTGACCTCGCGGTTGTGTGTCACCTCATGAGCGAAGTTCACGGCGCCGTACCCGGGATCGTCGATGCTAGTCCCCGGTTTATCGGTACCGAGCGCGGCTTTGGCGATGCCGCCGATGTACATCGGGTTCGACCTACCGCGAACGTAGTGGTCGTTCGGCGTCCAGACGAAGACCTGGTCAGCGCCGGTGAGGTCCCCCTTGCCGTAAACGATCCAGAACAAGTTCTGCATGACCCACTGGTAGTTCACGAGATCCAGGATCTTGCCACTGTTCTCGAAGGTGATCTCGGTCGTCCGGTTGAGGTAGCCGCTCTTGATCGAGTAGTCGACGCCGTGACCGCTGCGCACGGGCCAGATCGCCTCCAGATACTCGGCGCCACCACCGTCGACCCCCCAGCCGCCGGCGTACTGGTTTCCATCGAATCCGGGGGGATGATAGCGCATCCGCCAGCCGACGATGTTCTGGTCTTCGGTCTTCTGGAAGACCATATCGATCGTGCCCGATGGCGGGAAGCGGTTGTTATTTTCGTTCGTCTCCACGATGGTGTTGTCGGGATCTACTTCCGCGTAGAACGAGACCGGGAAGTCGTTGTTCGCCTTGATTCGGAACCAGAAGTCAGCGCTGCCGCTCGATCCCTGCTCGATCAAGGAGTTCGCGATCGCGATCCCGTGGGAGTCTAGCGTCACCTCCTGGCCGCCGCCCATCAGATGCAACCTGACCGGGACACCCGCAAGCTCAAACGGCAGCGGAATGTCTGAGGCACGGAGGTAAGTCCGCGCGACCGTGCTCTTTTCGAGCGCGACCGGCAACGAGTTGTCCGGACAGTCCTTAAGCCCATCAGACGGGTTGAAGCACTGAATCGCCTGCGTGATCTCGATGCCAAAGATGCTGAGGTCCAACAGCGGCGGCGGCAGCACCTGCAATCCTGAAGGCGGTGTCGGCACGAGCGGAATGGCGACCAACCCGGGGATCGCCAGTGGAGGCGCCGGCGTCGGCGTGGGTGATGGTGTAGGCGTCGGCGGTCCAGCCTCCACGGTGAACTCCGCATCGGCGCGGAACCACGGGTCGCCCACCGACTGGGGTATGACGGGATGCTGGTAGCAGAAGGTGACATCGTGCGTTCCGGGCGTAGCGTCGGAGGGCACTGTGAACCCGGCGGCATAGGCGGTTGACGACGCCGGTATCTCACCCTGCGCGATGATATCGTCGCCGGGCGTGCCGCTCCAGTCCCACATCAGCGCCCAGTTACGGACCTCACCAGAGCTGGGAAGATCCGTGAGGTTTGCAGCGACCGGCGCATCCGGCGGCGCGGAGTCTGGATCGAACGTCATTCCGGTGTTGGAGTCCTGGTTGGGACTCTCGCAAGGGACGCCCTGCGCTCCGGCTGGGGGGCCGCCGCGAGGCAAGCCTGTGGCGATGGCCAGCGAGACCAGCGTCACGAGCAAAATCGTCGCGATCGCCATTCCTGCGGGCCTGAGACGCGATTCGAGCATGACCGACCTCCGATCGACCGTTGTCCATGCGCGATGAACGAGCGTATAACAGCTTATCGCTAAGGTGATACTTGTCAATGTGTGACAGATAACCCTTGTCACGATAAGAATATTTGTTCTATTCTGACGATCACAACACGACTAGAAGGAGGCGCCCATGCCAGACGACATCAACTTCGAGGAGCAGCTAACCGAAGCACAATCGCAGATCGAGGCGCTGCAATCGAGCGCGGCCGACGCGGAAGCGAGAGCGGCGACGCTGCAGGAACGTCTCACCGACAGCGAGGCGGAGCTGGCACGGCTGCGCGAGGCGGAGAACGTAGCCGGGAGCCGGATCACGGAGGCGGAATCGGCGAGCGAGAGCGCCCGTCAGGAGCTGGAGCAGACCCGGACCGACCTGGAGACGTCCCGCTCTCGACTACGGGAGGCGACGCTGAAGTACCGGGAGACGCGGCTGGCGTCGGCGCCGGAGATACCGGCGGAGCTGGTACCGCAATCCGACTCGCTGGAGCAGATCGAACGCGACTTCGAGGCAGCGCAGCGGGTGGTCGGGGAACTGCGACAGAAGATCGTGGACGACGCGGAAGCCGAGAAACGCTCGGCGCGGGTGCCGCCGGGATCGCCAACGCGGCGCCAGCCGAACGTATCGTCACTGTCGCCGACGGAGAAGATCACCCTGGGGTTGCAGCAGAGAGCGGAGCGGGAAGGGCGTTAGCCGAGCAGCATCCCGATATCGGGGCAGGGCTCAATCTGCGAGATCGGCGTTAGTGCTGCGATGTGGCGTAGGATGCCGAGCGAATCGACTGCGTCGACGTCACCGTCGCAATCGGCGTCGCCGAAAAGCGATGCGACCTCCGATCCGATGTCAGGGCAGGGAACTTGTTGCTCGTAAGGAAGCCCACCGACGAACTGCAGGACGGCGAGAGCGTCTACGGAATCGACATCTGTGTTGCAGTTGACGTCGCCCTGGATGCGAGGTTTCGGAGTTGGAGTTGGCAAAGCCGACGACTCAACGTGGAACTGCGTCTCGCAAGATGATGGCCCATACTCCGATGTGCCCACGAACGTTCCAGTAACGGTTTCGTCCCCTTCGATTCCAGCGTCGAAGGGTACGCCGTAGCGAGTTTCGGCAGAGCCAGTCGAATCGGTAGTCGATACGTGATCGATAACCGCAAAGAGGCCTTCGGCGTCCGTCCAAAGCACTTCAAACCCTTCGAGTGGCATCCCGACGTGACTTGTGAGGATCGCAGCGATAGCACTGAAGCCGTCCGATATCTCGCCGCCTGCCGGACCGATGCACACCATCTCCGTGGCAACGGGGGCGGATGCCGACGTCTCCTGGAACAGGCGAGAGACGGTGACAAATACGATGGCGATCGCCGCAACTCCAGCGACTATTGCGATCCAGCGTGCGTCAAAACGTATGGGCGTGCCTCCTATGGGTGCTTAATCGCTCCCATGGTAGCACCGCCGGCCGCCGTCGGCGCGGGCAGCTAAAGCTACCCGCCTACAGTGGCTGGCGAGCGGCGCCTTCGGCTAGCCAAAGCCGAACGGCGGGCAGTCGGTGGGACGAGCGAGGGGTAGGGCGGCGATGTGGCGAAGGATGGTCAGGGCGTCGCCGGCGTCTTTGGCGGCGTCGCAGTTGGTGTCGCCGACAAGGTCGAGGCAGGCGGGCGAGGCGAGACCGGCGACAGCGCGCAGGATATCGAGCGCGTCGAGGACATCGGTCATGAGGCTGCAGTCGACGTCGCCGAGAGGGAACGAACCGAACTCGAAGGCACCGATATCGCAGACGGCAGCGTCGTCGTTATCGCCGTCGACGGGGCGGATGAAGCCGCGCTGGTCTGAGAGAGGGCAGGCGACGGGGTCGCCGGCGTCGACGGCCGGGCTGGTGGGGGAGATCGGAATCGAAAGGGTCGGCCCGCCGTTCTTGCCGCGCGAGCCAAGGAGCGGGTCGGTGTTCGGCATGTCGCCCGCAGCGTCGAAACCGCAGGAATCGCGATCCTCGATGTTGTGACCCACAGACCGGATCTCCCCGCGACAGCTCGCCTCGCCGCCGCCATCGACAATCGAGTTTCGCATATCCAGCGAACCCAAGTCGTTGTTGACGTTGATGACCTTCGTCGCCCCTTCCGCACTACCGCTTCGGTTGCGGCTGAGAGTCACGCTGGCCAAAAGGGCTGAACCGCGATTGCCGAACCCACCGCCGCCGCTGAACGCGACCGCGTTGTCAGTGATCGTCGAATTCGTGACGGTCATCGTGCCTATGTTGTGAACGCCGCCGCCGTCGAACACCGAACCGTTCGAGAAGACGATGCTGTTGCGCAGGAGCAAGGTGCCGCTGTTGAAGACGCCACCACCGCTGCCCGATCTGTCTACGCGGTTCCCGCTAATGCTGACGGCGTCGAGCACGAGCGAGGCATGGTTCCGCACTCCCGCGCCATTGGCGTCGATCCCGTCGGGCTGGCCACCCGTTAAGCCGCCGCGGATCGACAGCCCACCGATCGTCACACTACCTTCGTGCACTTCGAACACGCGGTCGATCCCCTGTGCGTTGACGAACGTGGCGTTGGCCCCGGCGCCGATGATGACGACGTCCCTCAGAATATCGAGATCGCCTGTGAGGGACGCGTCCTCGCCCTCGCCGCCGATGGTCAGGGCGTAGTTGCCGGCGGGAACCGCGATCTCGGCGCCGCCGTTGTTGCCGTTGGCAGCGACGATCGCTTCCCTGAGCGAACAGTCGCTGGGAGCGCAGAAGCCCGGCGGCGGATCGTCTGTTCGCGTCACGGATAACTTGATGAGGCTGTTGCTGCGCTTGTCGAAGAAGACGTCTGGGTCGGGCCGCCCACCCACGAAGTTGCGGTTGTCGGACCAGACCATGTAGTGCCATTCACCGACGCCGGTGATGCCGTTGTAGTCGCCCATGTAGCAGGAGACGACCTGCGGATCGAAGTTCGGGTTGATGGGCGGCACGCCGAACGATACGTCGCTGATCCGTTCGTTCGGCTCGAACGTCCCGCCTTCGTCGAAAGAGGTAACGCTGAAAACGCCGATCAGCATGTTGTTCGAGGGATCGCCGCGGCGGTCGAGCCAGAACGCGCGGAGGACGCCGTCGTCGCTAAAGGCGATGGCGGGCTGAAACTGGTCGGTAGTGGTAGCGTCGTCGTTGAGACGCTCAGGGCCGCTCCACGTCTCGCCGCCGTCCAAGGAACGGGAGTAGAAGACGTCCGCACCATCGATGGAGGCGTCGTTCCAGACGACGTGCAGGCTGCCGGTGGTGGGGTGGATGGCGAACCCGGGCCAGTTGAAGGCGCGGATGTCGCCGTTCAGTAGCGGGCGGGTGGAGCCGCCACACGACCCGAACTCGCCGACGCGGACGGTGCCAGCGATCTGAGTGACGGATCCGAACGTCGCGCCGCCGTTGCCCGACGAGCGCACGCGCACCGTCAGATCGCTCCCATGTGTCCAGACGACGTAGACGCGGCCGTTCGCGTCGACCTGAACCTGGCAGCCGGTGGCCTGACCACTCGTAAACGACGTGAGCGGGAAGGGGGCCGAGAACGACGCGCCGCGGTCGGTTGAGCGGGAGAAGTAGACGGTGATCTCGCCCGGGCCGCGGTCGTCCCAGCAGAGGTAGACGTTGCCATCGTGGACGCCGCCCGAGGTGTCGATCGCCATCCACTCCTTGTCCTGGAAGTTGGCGCAGGGGAGACCGGGCGCCGCGTTCGCCTGCGCGCCCCAGGAGAGGCCGTCATCGTCGGACCGGACGACGCCGATGGCGCCGCACTCACCGAAGAAGCTGATGGCGGAGAAGTAGAAGCGGCAGTCCGAGTCGGCGGCGAGGACGGGATCGCTTCCGGTGGGACCGGGGATGTTGCCCATGTCGGTCCACGTCTGGCCAGCGTCGGTGGAACGGGCGTAGCCGGTGAAGGTGCCGACTTTGGCGCTGCCGGAGTCGTTCCAGGCGGCGAGGGTGGTGCCGCCGCAGGAGACGATCGTCGTCTCGCTCTGAGTGGTGTTGGGTGGCGTATCGGTGGCGAGGCTGTTGACGAGCGTGTCACCGCCGAAGAAGAAGCCGGATGGGGTGGCGGTGGCGGCGGGCGTGGCGTTAAGGGTTGATCGAGCCCCGCCGACTGAAGCCGGCGGCTCGGGCGGAATGTTCGGGGGCCGGTTCGTCGCCGCTAGTCGCTCAAATTCCGCTCGTCCTGAGGCTCTCGTAGGACGAGCGGCGGAACCACGCTCCGCATCGGTGTCACGACACGCGTCGCGGAGGGAGGCCTCGCCGCCGGCGGAGATCTGGCCGGCCTGGGGTGAGGCGAGGAGCCAGCAGAACGGCGGGAGCCCGCGCTGGCCGCTGACGGGCGCGCCGGACGCGAAGACGGGGATGAGGGCAGCGGCGGCGAGGACGAGTGCGATCAGCGGGGCGAGGGTGCGTGGCATGAAGTGTGGGGTAATTATAGGGGGGTCGCTACGGTGGAGGCCGATTCGTGGGGAACGGGCGCGGAAGGCACTCTTGGTCGGCCGGACCCAGGTCTTCGGAAGAGGAGGCCGGCCCGTTGGACGGGAATGGCAGCAAAGCTTGCGCCGCGTCTAGGGCCTGCTCCGGCGACATAGCATTGATTTGGATCAGTGCATCCTTTGTCCAGATATCAATCTGACTTTGGAATTTCGCCGCTGGAACTCCCCTAACTTCTGTCGGGGGGAATTCGTGCAAAGTCTCACATCGTTTGATCGTCACGCTTAATGGAATCCCGCAACCCTCGTTCCACCCGATGATCGTGCAGCCTCCATAGATGAAGTCCACTTGCCCGTTCCTAAGTTCGCAAAAGCTTCTCAGAGGGATGCCGTCGAAATCTTCGCCCAGCCAGAAGAGTGCGAAATCGTCAGATTCTCGCCAGTCAGGAGGGTCAAGAGGATGCGGCACGCGCTGTATCTCCTCGTCGTGATCCACGACAATCGTTGCTTCGACCAAGGTCTTGCGCTCGCTACCCGAGGTGACGCGGACAGTGTATTCTCCCGGCTCGAATTCACGGCTGTTTTGCTTGGTGATCCACTTTCCCCGCTCGGCACTGCCCATGGTCGTGAACTCGATCGACTCGATCTCGAAGTTGAAGGACATATATTCCTGAGTGCTCTCGGTCTTGATGCCGAACGATGCGCGGGTGGAGTCGATGACACCGTCTGGAACGGCGAGGAACCAGCCGTCGTCGCCTTCGACGATTCGGGAGCCGGGCGGGGGGCCGGAGTTGCACTGCCCCAGAGGAAGACGAGGGCGACGGCCCCAGCAACGCCTATCGCGATGGGAAGGAACGGTCGAATGCGAAGGGCGGGTTGGTGCATGGGCTCCTCCTTGCGGCTCGGGCCTAGGCGGACTCCTGGTCGTCCATTGGGCGCTGGGCTTCGCGGAGGAACTCCTCGAGCTCCGGTGAGAGCAGGGGCGTCGGCTCGCCGTTCGATTCGGGCGCGGCGGCGGCATCGTAGGCGGTCTCCATCTCCTGCACCCAGCGCTGGAGGCGAGAGTCAGCGTCGACAGCCTCGTTGATCATCGCCAACTGGCGGGTGGCCTCATCGCGGACGTGGGAGAGGTCGAGCGATAGACCGTAGAAGTCCGCCAGCAGCTCCAGCATCTTCTGGAGGCCGCGGTAGTCCTGCTCGAGCTGAGCGTAGGCGGGGAGCTGGAGGATCATCCGCGTGGTCTCGATGCCTTGCGAGTACGCCTGCTCGGTGGCGAGGGCGAGGACGGTGGTCGGGCCTTCGTAGCTGCTGGACTGCGCGCCGGAGTTGCGGAGGCGCTGGAGAGCGGCCTCGTCGCTGGCCTCGCCGTAAACGACCGGCGGGCGGGTGTGAGGCGCCGGGCCGTAGAAGGAGCCGATGAGCAGGTTCTCGGCGACACCGAAGCGCTGGGTGATGTCCATGATCGATTCGAGGTAGTCCTCGGCACGGTTGTGAGGTTCGAGGCCGTGCATGAAGATCCAGTCGCCGCCGTTCGCGTCCCTGGCGTGCCGGAGATAGGTGTTGGGGAGGTCGATCTCACGGACGCCGTCCTGGCGGCGAAGAATGGGACGGTAGCGTGTGAAGTCGAAGAAGTCGCCGGGGCGGGCGAGCTGGGCGAGGGGCTGGGAGTCCCAGGCCTGTTCGAGGAAGTTGAGGGTGCCGGAGCCGACGGCGCCAACGTCGATCCAGGGGCTGAGCGCCATCACCAGCCGGGGCTTGGTCAGCTCCGGGATGGGCTCGTTGAGTTCGAATGCGCCTGCGTGTGTTGCCATAGGCTGGGTCTATTGTAATGCGGATGCGCCGGAGGTGCAGAACGAGAACGATGTTCGGTGACTGGCGTAGGGGCGACCGGCCGGTCGCCCCTACCGGTCGTACGCAGTCGTCTTCACCCGTTGCCACTTACCCCTTGCAGCACTAGCACATATGTTCTATCCTGCCCTTCGAAGCAACTGATCCCACCCGCAATGAGGAGGTAGCGCCCATGGCCCTGACAATGGCTGAAGCAGCCAAGCTTTCGAACGACGTCCTGCTTACGGGGGTCGTCGAGACGATCATCAAGGACTCGCCGATCCTGCAACGGCTGCCGTTCATCGAGATCGTTGGCAACGGTCTCACCTATAACCGCGAGGACGTCGCGCCGTCCGCCGACTTCTTCGACGTCGGCGATTCGTGGACGGAGTCGACGCCCACTTTCACGCAGCAGACCGTGACGCTGAAGATCATGGGCGGCGACGCCGACATCGACAACTTCTTGCTGGCGACGCGGTCGAACCTGCAGGACCTTGAGTCTTCCGTCGTGCAGCTGAAGGCGAAGGCGGTACGGCAACTCTTCGAGCAGACGTTCATCACCGGTGACTCGGTTGCGAACCCGAAGGCGTTCGACGGCCTCGACGTGCTCAACGACTCCGGCCAGGAGCTAACGATGGGCGTCAACGGCGGGTCGCTGACGCTGGACAAGCTGGACGAGCTGGTGGACAAGGTAAAGGGCGGCAAGCCGGAGATGATGCTGATGAGCCGCCGCTCGCGCCGCCTCCTGACGAAGCTGGCTCGCAACTCCGGCTCGCTGCTGGAGACGGACCGCGACGAGTTCGGGCAGATGCTGCAGTTCTACGACGGCATCCCCGTCGGCGTGTCCGATTACATTTCGGACACAGAGACGGTGGGCACGAGCACGGACTGCTCGACGATCTACGCCTTTCAGATGGGCGAAGGAGCGCTCACGGGCCTGACATCGCCCGGGAGCCTGCAGATCGAGCGCGTGGGCAGCCTCGAGACGAAGGACGCGACGCGCACGCGCATCAAGTGGTACTCGTCGCTGGCGCTGTTCAACGCCCTGAAGCTGGCACGACTCATCGGCGTGCGGCCGTAGGGACGGACCAAGGTGCCGGGAGCCTCGATTAGTCGGGGCTCCCGGCTCTTCACATCTATGACACTGATCAAACGCGGGACGATAAAGTCATACGACTCCGGCAGCCATCTGGCAGCCGTGCAGATGGCGGGTTCACTCACCGTGTACCTCGATGCGATCCCGGTGGCGACGGACATCCCCGCTGCAGAGGTCGTGGCGGAGCGCGAGTGCACCGTCGTTTTCTTCGGCGAGGCGCACGACCCGGACGACGCTGTAATCGCCGCGATCCACGGCGCGCCCCCGGCGGATCCGGTGGACACGTTCCTCGAACTGACGGACACGCCCGGTTCGTACGGAGGCCAGGGCGGAAAAGCGGTGCGCGTGAACGTCGCCGAGAGCGCGCTCGAGTTTGCGACGATCAGTGGCGGTGGCGGGTCGAAGATCGAGGACGCAGACGGCGACACGAAGGTCGACGTCGAAGAGTCCGCCGATGAGGACAGGGTACGAATGAACGTTGCCGCCACGGAGCGGTTCGTCCTGCAGGCCGCGTCGCCACAATTGAAAATCACCGGAGCGGTGCTCGTCACGGAGCACATCGCCGGCAAGGGCACCATCACCGTAGAGACGAAACGCCTGCTTGACATCGGCGGAGGCGCCACGTACAGCCAGCAGATCGGGCTGCACGTCGGGATGGGATCGACCGTATTGCCGGGGACGGGCGACGTCATCGGAGTCGGCGGCTATGCGATTGCGAAGACAGCGGGAGACATCCGGGCGACCGGCCTGAGCTTCATCGCTGGGATGTCGACAATCGACCTTACGGACGCCTACGCGATCGACGTCCAGTGCTTCAGCTTCGGTAGCGGCAAGACCATCGCCAACGCCGCCGGTGTGCGCGCTAGACCGGGCGTCCACATCTTCTCGACCCTCACGACGTTCCGGGCCTTCCACGCGCACATGATGAGCGCGGGTACGAACCGCTACGGCTTCGTCTGCGATGACATCGGCGGCGGAACGATCGCGCGATATCTCGAGCTGGGATCGCTGCCGGACTTCATGGTGAAGGCGCGCGGCGAGTGGACGCCGGCCGCGAACGAGACGCCCGTTTGGGTCGCCGAAGGCGCGGCGCCGACCTCGCGACAGGTCAGATGGAAGGACGGCGCCAGCGTGGGGTCCGGCGACAAAGTAATGATCCTCGTTTAGCGAAAGGAATGTAACGATGCCCGACGTCACAGTCACGATCAGCGGCCCGGCCCAGCAGCGGCTGGACCTGGTCGTCGCCGACTACAACGCGGAGAACGGCACCTCGCTGGACCTCAGCGCCTGGCTGGCGCTTCACCTCCGAGAACTTGCCGTCCAACGAGAGTTCGGTACGCGGGTCGACCAGTTGAAAAGGCAGGCGGAGGACGACCTCAGTGCCGCGATCAACGCTGAGAAGGCGCGCCTTCTGCAGTCGGTGGACCCCGATCCGGCCGGGGTGGACGGGAGCCAGACATGAACCTGAGCGATATGCGAGCGCGGCTGCGGACCGACCTCCACGACGAGGACTCGCAGAACTACCGCTGGACAGATGGCGAGCTGGACCGGCACGTCCAGCACACTGTGCGACAGTTCAGCCTGGCGTTGCCGCTGGAAGCGAAGACGACACTCGTTACAGCGGCCGGAAGCCGCGATCTTTCGATATCGACGCTGACGGACCTGGTGGCGATCGAGGCGGTCGAGTACCCGGTGGGCGAGTTCCCGCCTTCATACGTGCGGTTCTCCGTCTGGCTGGACACGCTGACACTGTTGATCGACGGCACACCCGCCGGCGTCGAGAACGTCGACGTCTTCCACACGAAGCTGCAGACGATCGATGCGACGTCATCGACGGTCCCACCGCGGTTCGAGGACGTGATCGCGGCGGGCGCGGCCGGGTACGCGGCGGTCGAGTGGTCGTCGTTCGCGACGAACCGCGTGAACGTCGGCGGGCAGGACGTCTGGCGGGAGTACCTGACGTGGGGTCAGGAGCGTCTGGCGGAGTTCCAACGATCGCTAGCGCGGCACGGCCGCCGCAACGCGGTGCGCGTCCGACGGTTGTACGCGCCTGCGACGCCGCCGGCGGATCAGACGACGGTGCAGGAACCGTAGGGGTTGCGCAGCCATCCGGTCTCCCCTACCGACGGACCTCGAGATTGTCAGGGTCTTTTTCCCAGTTCACTGGATTGGCTCGAATGTACTGACGAACAGCGTCAAGCTCAGATTCACTTCGGATCACGCGCTCGTAGTAGTTCCTCTGCCAGACGGCCAGGCCCGGCGTGCCACGAATCGCGTTGATGCAACCGGTCGCCGCCGATTTGAACCCAGCCACCAGAGAACCGAGGGAGCGTGGCGACGGACCGGTCACCAACCGTCGTAGGGGCGACCGGCCGGTCGCCCCTACCGCGGGAAGGAGAAACACAATCGCATGAACGTGATTCGGCATGATGACGAACTCATCGAGCGTGACTTCGGCGCGCATACTCGTCGAGCGAAGCCATTCATCATAGGCGATCTCTCCCAGTCGGGTCAGGCAGACGGAGTCCCCAACGACGTCGCCGAAGAGCGAAGCCCTCTGGAACGTACACAGTGTGACGAAATACGCTCCCGCACCCGAATAATCGTAGTTGCGAAGGCGGATCGACCGGCGGCGATGGATTCGCGGATTATAGGCCACGGTCGGAGCGTACAGCGGCCTGCGGCAAGATCGAACAACGATTCGTTACCTTTCAAGGATCGACGCCCATGCGCAGCCTAACCCCTGAACTGCTTGCCGCTCAGCGCAGCGCGTCCGCGGTCCCGTACGTGAAGGTCGTCGTGCGTGACCGGATTGGGGGCGTGCGGCGGCTGTCGTACTCGCGGCACTACGCCGGGTCGGAGCCGGATGGTTATCACGCAGCGGCGATGCCGTCCGACGGGTCGCTGATCCGGGCGCGAGTCTCGGGCGGGCGGCTGTACTACCAGCGGGTGACGAGCCCAAGCGCGACGAGCGACTTCTCTTCGTGGACCGACCTCTCGGCGGCCGCGAGCGCCGACGTGGCGTTGTGTGCCGAGGGGTCGCGGGTGCTGTTGTTCTACATCGATACCGACGGAGTGACGATCAAGGTGCGCGAGAGCACCGACAACGGCGCCACGCTGGGAACGGCGGTGACCGCGGCGTCCGCCTCCGGCTCGGTGACGTGGCTCGCAGCGGACGTGAAGTCGAGCGGGGATGTGCTGCTTCTGTACAACGTAGGGGCGACGGTGTACAAGGCGAAGCGCACGACCGGGTCGTGGGGCGCGCCAGCGGCATGGACGAACAGCGCCGCATCGATCGAGGGGATCGCCTGCTACTACCAGGGCGACTACAACTGCGCGGTCGCCGGGACGGATTCGGCGGGCGATGCGCTGCTCTGGACGTTCGTATACGGCGACGGGTTCTCGCAGACGCTCGATACCTGGTCTGCTTTGCGAGAGCTGACGAAGGCCAGCAGCGGCACCGGCGTATCGTTCCACGCACCGTTTATCGCGCAGCCGGACACATACAGAATGACGTTCGTCGAGAAGTATGCCGGCAGCGCCTCCTACATGCGTCCGAGCCACACGTACGCGCCCGCGAACGCGGACTTCGCGTTCAACCTGTGGCGAGAGCCGCTCCCGTTCGACTTAACGTCGGAGTTCGGCCAGGCGATCGCGTTCAGCGTCGGCGCCGTCTGGCTTTCGACGCCGTCCGGAGTCTGGGAAGCGAGTCTATCGATCGCCGACCTCGAAGTGACCGCCGATGTCGTGTCCCTGACCTGCACGGACGAGCCGCTGGGCGGCCGCGCGCGCATAGTGCTGCGGAACGACGACGCCCGGTACTCGCCACCGCAATCGCCGATCGCCGTCGGGGCGGAGTTGCGCATCAGCCGCGGCTACATGACGTCGGCGGGGGCTCGATCATCGAGCGGCCCATCGTACTGGATCGAGGGGATCGAACATCGCTCCGGCGGCGGCGAGGGCACACTGGTGATCGAAGCGAGTGACGCGTGGTCGCTGCTGGAATCGTGGCGGGCGCGACGGCAGCACACGTGGGCGGCCGGCGAGCAAAACATCTTCGGACTGATGTTGTTCGTGTTCTCGCGAGCCGGGGTTGAGTTCGCGTCGATCGGTGGCAGCACGACGGCGACCGACCTGTACCCATCGTTCACGGTCCATCCGGGTAAAAGCGGTCAGACGGTGGTGCGGCGTCTGCTGGCCATGCTGCCCGACGAGATCTTCACGCGCGGCGAGTTCGCGTTCCTTACGGAGCCGCTGGCCAGCGAAGCGACAGACTACGAGTACGGCACCGAGACAGGATCAGGCGACCACGCGCTGCTGGCAGGGAAGTACGGCGACCTGGCCGCAGAGACGAACCGTGTGCAGGTGTTCGGAGACTCGCTCTTCGGAGAACGCTTCGACTGGCCCGAGATCGAGGCTGTGCACGACCGGCTGCGGCAGGTGGACGACCGCAACCTGACGACGGTGGCGGAGGTCGAGGACCGGGCCGACGCCGTCTTGCGCAAGGCGGAGATTCGATCCGCCAGCGGCGAGATCACGGTACCGGTGAACTGCGGTCAGGAGCTGTACGACGTAGTCGAGGTGACGGACGCGGTCGCGGGGTTGTCAGCGGCGAAGCGGCGGGTGCTGGGGCTGGCGCTGGAGTACGCGACGGGCGAGCGAGCGGTGTACCGGCAGCGGATTGCGCTGGGGGCGGTGTAGAGACGAAGTGCCACCCATCTATTGGCGCTTGCACGTACTCAGCGTATGTTGCCGTCGTGGCCAGATACGACCGGAGAACGCACCGCCGGCGGTCGCTTCGCCTGGAGGCTTATGACTATCGCCAGCCCGGTGCCTATTTTCTGACGATCTGTTCGTTCGACAAGGTATGCCTGTTCGACGACTCAAGATTCCGAACCATCGTCGAGGAAGTCTGGCAGCACATAACCACCCGTCCTCGGGGTCGCCGAGGCGACATGTTCGTGGTGATGCCGAACCACATTCACGGAATCCTCTGGATTACGAGTGACGGAGCCGTAGGGGCGCAGCACACAGGTGATCCAAGCCCCCTTTGGACAACTAATGCTCTTCGTCACACCAATGATCCATCGATAATGAGGCGTGCTGCGCCCCTACCATCGGTTGACCACAAGCTTTGGGCTGTTTCTGCCGGATCGTTAGGCGCGATCGTCCGATCGTTCAAATCAGCGTCCGCCAGACGAATCAACGAAGTTCGCGGCACGACCAGCGCGCCAGTCTGGCAACGAAACTATTACGAGCGCGTAATCCGCAACGAAGCCGAGCTAGATTACGCCCGGCAATACATCCTCGACAACCCGCGGAAATGGTCGGACGACCCGAACAATCCGACCAACGTTACGCCGACCAGCCCTCTTCACTCCAACCGCTAGACCGCGAACGCAGGCACCTGCACCGGCCAGTTGTCGTTCCAGGGACGCGCCTGCTCGAAGGCGTAGGCCGCCTGAAGGGCGAGGTCGTCGCGGTGGCGCGGGGCGACGATCTGAAGACCGATCGGGAGGTCGTTGTCGCTGAAGCCGCTGCGGACGGTGATCGCCGGGTGGCCTGAGAGGTTGAACGGCGGTGTGAACGGCACGATGTGCAGCGGGTTCTTGAGCGGCTTGCCGTCGATCTCCGTCGGCCAGGCGCCACGAGCGTCGATCGCCTCGAACGGGAGGGTTGGCGTCAGCAGAAGGTCGTACTTTTCGAAGAAGTGCCAGAGCTGGTTGACGAGCTTGGCGCGCGCACGCTGCGCTTGGCCGAACTTGTCCCAGGTGATCCGCTTGGCGGTCATGACGCCCTTCAAGAACGCGTGGCCGAACTCGTCACGCTGCTCTTCGAGCTTGTCGTAGATAGAAGCGTAGGTCGAAGTCGCCGAGATGCGGCCCCAGAGGATGCCGAGGTCGTCGAAGACGTGGCCAACCTCCTCGACGTTGTGCCCCATCTCTTCGAACGCCTTGACTCCTTCCTCGCAGGCGCGACGGACGTCGGGCTCGATGTTCGCGTAGCCGAGGTCCGGGCTCCAGGCTATCTTCAGGCCCTTCGGAAGCCCGTCTAGTAGATCCTCGTACTTGTACCCGGGGTGAGGCAGCGCGTTCGGGTCGGACTCATGGGTGCCCACGACCTGGTCCAAGTGACGCGCGATGTCGCGTACGGTACGCGCTATAGCGCCGTGGACGCTGGTATCGTCCCAGACAAGCATGTTCTGCGGCCCCATGGGCACCCGGCCAAACGAGCACTTAAGCCCCGGCAGGCCGGTCCACGAACAGGGGATGCGAATGCTGCCGCCGCCGTCGGAGCCGGTGCAGAAGGGGACCTGGCCGCCGGCCACGGCCGCGGACGAACCGCCGCTAGAGCCGCCGGGGGTTCGCTCCGGGTTCCAAGGGTTTCGGGAGATGCCGAAGAGACGGTTCTTGGTGATAGCGGTATAGCCGAACTCCGGGGCGTTGGTCTTGCCGATTGCGATAGCACCGGCGTTCTTCAGGCGTTCCACTTCGACCGAATCGCGCTCCGGGTAGTTGTCTCGATATGGCACCGAGGCGTGCGTCGAGGGGAACCCGGCGAGATCGTCCAGCTCCTTAACGCCGAACGGAAGCCCCGCCAGTGGGCCGGGGTCTTCGCCCTGGGCGATTCGGTCGCCCAGGTCTCGAGCTTCCGCCAGTAACTCGTCACGATCGCGAATGCCGGTCCAAGCGTTGAGGGTTTCGTTCGTCTCGTCGATGCGCTCGAAGCAGGCCTCCATCAGCTCGACAGGGGCGAGGTCCTTCGATCGAATACGATCCGCGAGTTCGTGTGCAGGCGTGAAACAGAGATCGGACGGCATAGAGGCTCCTCCCTGGGACGGTATTCGATCCGCCATGGTGGCGGGTACGGGAATCATACAACGGCGTGCCAAAATTCGAAAGTGCTTGCGTTCACATTCACATTCTTGACAAGTATTCGGAAGTTGGATATAAACGCAAGAGCGGGGAATCATCGGATGCGTATATAGCGTCTGGGCCCAACGGTTGCCGGACCGAGAGGATTAGAACGATGAAGTTTCCGAGCCTCAAGGACTTCTTACATCCCGCTGAGGAGCACCCACCCTGCCAGGTAGAGAGCCTGCTTCGCGATAAGCACATCGCCTTCGAGCAGCATCACCATGAGCCCGCGTTCACTGCGCAGGAGGTGGCCGCCACCGAGCATGTACCGGGCCGGTTCATGGCGAAGGTCGTGATCGCCTTCGCGGACGAGCGGATGGTGATGCTTTTACTGCCCGCCCCGGAGAAGGTGAACCTCCTCAAGCTAGCCGATGAGATGTGCACGGAGGACGTGCGCCTCGCCAGCGAAGACGAGTTCGCCGAGGTGTTCTCGGACTGCGAGATCGGGGCGATGCCGCCGTTCGGCAACGTATACGGACTGCCGGTTTACATAGACAAGACTCTCGCCCACGACGATCACATCGTCTTCCAGGCGGGTACGCACACGGACACGATCGAGATGGCGTACGGCGATTACGTCAGGCTCGTCCATCCGCGTGTCGCTGACTTCGCATACGCGTCTTAGACGCACCCAACCAGCCCGCGAGGGTAACGCGCCCGCCCGCCCAAGACATTTGAATAAGGGGACACCCCCTATGACCCCCGGCAGCGGGCTTCGCCCTTCTGCACTTCCCTTCCGGATCGCCGCCACCCACGATCTAAGGACCAGACGCTATCTGTCTCTGCTATCGTGGTATGCCGAAAGCAGAAGGAGGCAAACGATGAAGGTCGCGATCGGTGGCGGCGTTGACACGAACGAAAACTGGGACGAACTCTCGGATTATGTAATCGAGGCCGAGAAGCTCGGCGTGGACTCGGTATGGTCGGCGGAGGCGTGGGGGCTGGACGGCGCGACGACGCTGGCCTACCTCGCGGCGAAGACGTCGAAGATCAAGCTCGGTAGCGGCATTCTCCAGACAGTCGGCCGGACGCCGGCGAACCTGGCGATGACAGCGATGTCTCTGGCCTCGATGTCCGGCGGGCGGTTCCTGCTCGGCCTAGGTGCGAGCGGACCACAGGTTGTCGAGGGCTGGCACGGCGTGCCGTTCGAGAAGCCGATCCGTCGTATGCGCGAGCTGATCGAGATCATCAAGATCATCGCGAGCGGAGAACGGCTGGCCTACGAAGGGCAGATCTACCGCCTGCCGCTACCGGGCGGCGAAGGCAAATCGCTTCGCATTCGCGCACAGCCGCAGCCTAACATCCCGATCTACCTCGCAACCCTCAGCCCGAAGTCGCTCGAGCTTACCGGCGAAGTCGCGGACGGCTGGCTCGGTACGTCGTTCATGCCGGAGCACCCGGACGTCTTCTTCGAGTACATCGAGAAGGGCGCGAAGAAGGCGGGGCGATCGTTGAAGGACATCGATCTCGCCGTCGGCGGTGCGGTGGCGTTCTCAGACGACGTCGACAAGCTGATCGAGCGCAACCGGCCCGGCATCGCCTTCACGCTGGGCGCAATGGGATCGCCGACCCGCAACTTCTACAACGCTGCCTTCCGCCGCGCCGGCTACGACGAGGACGCAATCGCCGTACAGAAGAAATGGCTCGAGG
Source organism: Chloroflexota bacterium (assembly GCA_022574655.1). Lineage (GTDB taxonomy): Bacteria > Chloroflexota > Dehalococcoidia > SM23-28-2 > RBG-16-64-32 > JACZRQ01. Next base: position 10,060 of record JACZRQ010000018.1, on the reverse strand, counting down.
GCGACCGCGAGGCGGCAACCGCGATGGTGCCGGACGAGCTGGTGATCCAGGTCAACCTGCTGGGCACGGAAGAGATGGTCCGCGAGCGCATCCGCAAATACCGCGACGCCGGTGTGACGACGCTCCGGTTGCAACCGTCCGGACGCACACTGGCCGAGCGACTGGAGACGCTGGGACGAGCCATGGGCCTGGTGAACGAGGTGTCGCGGGAGACCGCCACCGCGTCATAGACCGCGCACCGAGACGACCGTATAATGGCCGAAGTAGCACAAGTATTCGATTGTGATGACTGACTCCGAAGACGGAACCTCCCCCGACGAGCGTGTAAACTCCGGCGAAGAGCAGACGAACGACGAAGCGCTCGACATGACCCTGCGGCCGAAGCGGATCACAGATTTCATCGGCCAAGAGAAGCTGAAAGAGAACGTCGGCATCGCGATCTCGGCGGCGCAGAAGCGCAAAGAGCCGCTCGACCACCTGCTGTTCTACGGCCCGCCCGGCCTCGGCAAGACCACGCTCGCACACATCATCGCCGCGGAGATGTCGGTCTCCGTTCGCGTCACATCGGGTCCGGCGATCGAACGTGCGGGCGACCTGGCGGCGATCCTCACAAACCTCCAAGAGCACGACGTGCTGTTCATCGACGAGATTCACAGGCTTCCACGCGCGGCGGAAGAGGTGCTCTACCCGGCGATGGAGGACTTTGCGCTGGACATCGTGCTCGGCAAGGGGCCCGGTGCTCGCAGCGTGCGTCTCTCCGTACCGCGCTTCACGCTCGTCGGCGCGACGACTCGGTACGCCATGCTCAGTGCACCGCTACGGGACCGCTTCGGAGCCGTATTTCGTCTCGACTTCTACGACGAGAAGGCAATAACCGCAATCGTCGGCCGCAACGCAGCGCTACTGGATGTGCCGATTGAGACCGGTGGCGAGGAAGAGATCGCCAAGCGATCGCGCGGAACGCCCCGGGTGGCGAACAGGCTGCTGCGGCGGGTGCGGGACTACGCACAGGTGAAGGCCGACGGCACGATCACCGGCGCGATAGCGCGCGAGGCGATGGAACGCCTGGACATCGACGCCTTGGGGCTGGACGAGGTCGACCACAAAGTGCTGCGGACGATAATCGAGAAGTTCGACGGCGGCCCCGTCGGGATCGAGACGATCGCGGCGTCGATTTCGGAGGAGTCGGACACGATCATGGACGTGTACGAGCCGTACCTGATGCAAGTGGGGTTCCTGCAGCGTACGCCCCGTGGCCGGGTGGCGACTCGACACGCGTACGCCCACCTGGGCATCGAAGCGCCCGCGCAGCTTCAGGGCCAGATGTTCGACTAGAACGATGCCTGAAGCCTCAGAACTGCCCCGCTGGTATCTGCGTCTCGGTAATCTGATTGCGCCGCGAATGTCCCAGATGCTGCCGATACCGCGCGGATTCGCGCTGCTGCACCTCCGCGGACGTAAGAGCGGGAAGCTCCGGCTTCGCCCGGTACGGGCGATCCGCGACGGCGCTACGCTTTACGTTGTGGCGCTGGGCGGAGAACGAACCGACTGGCTGCGAAACGCTCGCGCGAACCCAGAAATCCGAGTGAAGGTGGGAACCCGAACGCGACCGGCGACGGTGCGCGAGATGACCGACGCGGAGGAGACGGCTCGCGCGACAGAGATCTACGTCAGCACGGTGGTAACGTACGACTATCAGGACTACCCGATGGTGCACTGGGACTTCCCAACGAGACGGAAGATTATCGACGCGCACCGGCGCTGGGTGGAGGATGGCACGATGGTAGCGATAGACCTGAACGAGGGCGAACGCGGCTCAGCATGAAGGTCGCGTTCCTCGCCGCGGCGGCGCTACTCACACTCCTGGCTGTCGGCTGCGGCGGTGATGACGACACCCCCGAGCCCACCGAGACGCCGTTCGACGCCGACATCGTAACTTTCGCGATGCAGAGCAACGCCTTCGCGGACGGAGCGAGCATCCCGGAGCGATACACCTGCGACGGAGAGAACCTGTCGCCGTCGCTGTTCTGGGAAGAGCCGCCCGAGGGCACCGAGGCTTTCGTGCTCGTGATGGACGATGCCGACGTTCCCGCGGGTATCTTCACCCACTGGATCTACTATGACATCCCCGGTGACGCGCGCAGCCTCCCCGAAGCGATCGAGAGAGACGCCGAGCCTGTTCCCGGCGGCGCGCAAGGCTTCAACAGCTTCCCCGAACACATCGTTGGCTACGACGGCCCCTGTCCGCCAGCGGGCGAGACGCATCGATACACCTTCACTCTGACAGCGCTCGATCGACCGCTGGGACTCTCTCCGGGCGCGTCGCCCCAGGACATCGACTTCGCGGGACACGTCCTGGGCCGAGCGGTTCTCACCGGCGCGTACGACCGTTAGACGGAACGCCGTAGGCGAGGCGATTCGAGTCGTCGCCTGGAACGTTCGCGCGGGCGGCGGCAAACGCGTCGATGAGATCGGCGCCCAGCTCCGACGCTGGCGGGCCGACGTCGTCGCTATCTCGGAGTTTCGAGGCACGCCCCCGAGCGTGCGGCTCCAAGCGATGCTCGCCGAAGACGGGCTTACGTACCAGATATCGACCGCGAACGGGCGAGCGCCCACCGAGAACCGTCTGTTGCTAGCGTCTCGCTGGCCCCTGCGGCGGATCGCACTGCGGCGAGCGCCGAAAGAGGCGGGCAGGTGGATTCTCGCAAAGGTCGCTACGTCCCAGCCGTTCACGATTGGAGCGATGCACATCCCAAACGTCGTCACCGGGCGGAAGTACGTCTATCACGATGCCGTTCTTGATGTCGTGCGTGGGTGGCGTGGCGGCCCGGCGATGCTGATCGGCGATACGAACACAGGGCGGATCGATCTGGACGAGGAGACGCCGGTGTTCAGTAAGCACGAAGACGGCTGGATGACGTCGCTCGAACGAGCGGGATGGCGCGACGCGTTTCGCCTCGTTTATGGCGAACGGCGGGCGTACACCTGGTACTCGCCAAACGGCCGCAACGGCTTCCGGCTGGACGAGGCGTTCGTGAACCGACGCCTGCTGCCCCGTCTGATCGGCACGGAGTACGTCTGGGGTTCGACTTCGACGGGCGACCGACTAGACGTGCTCAGCGACCACGCAGCGCAGATAGTGATGCTGGAAGCGTAGTGGCTAGTTGCCGCGCGCGGTGAACAGCAAAACCGCGTTTGCCAGCGGCCCGACTCCCTGTGACTGGATGTGACCGTTTCGCGTGCAAACGCGATAGCTCCAGGGACCCTCCATCTCCACGGCGATCGGGGCCCCGCACTCCGTGCACTTTTGGTTGTCCTGAATGTCTGCCTGGTACCAGCTCATCTATCGACTCCTTCGCGTGTAGCCCGTGGGCATAAAGAAAGTCCCACGAATGGTGAGACCTTTCTACGCCTGCGGGCTTAGCTTTTGGCTCGGGCCGAAAGGCTGGCCCTACCCGAAGGGATTCGCCGCTTCTGGATCGCCCGCCTCTTCAGAGAAAAGATTCGGCGGAGTATTCTGTTCTTCAAATCCACCTCTACAGTAGCAACGAGTAACCCGCTCTTTCTGTGATCAGAGTCACACGGATTCAACGAAGGAGACGAATGGCAGAACGACAGCTGATCTCACCCAGCAGCCCGTTCGAGCCCGTCTACGGGTACTCCCGCGCCGTGCGCGTCGGCAACGTGGTGCACGTCGCCGGCACGGTCGCCTGGGGCGACCCTCCCAACGATAGCGAGCTGATCGGCGCCGGCGACATGTACGTTCAGGCGAAGCAGGCGATCCGCAACATCGAGAGCGCGCTGAAGAAGGCAGGTTCGTCGCTGCGCGATGTCGTACGGACGCGCGCGTTCATAACGGATATCTCCATCTTCAGCGAGCTGTCACGAGCCCACGTTGAGGCGTTTGGTGAGATTCGCCCCGCCGCCACAGTGGTCGAAGTCTCGCGACTGGCGACGCCGGAGATGCTGGTCGAGATCGAAGCGGACGCGATCATCGGCAGCGGCTAGGCACGACACAGTACGCAAGATCATGGTCAGCCTGAGCGCTCGTCTCAGGGAAGCAGACCGGAAACTCGGCTCGCGAAACTGACCGATCCCCGCGCGGCTCCGTTACAATCGCAGCATGGACTTCGAGCTCTTCCTCACACACGACCTCGGCGATAACAGTTACCTCCTGGCGTCCGAAGGCGAAGCCGCACTCATCGACCCGCAGCGCGACGTGTGGCGCTTCCTGCCCACTGCCGAGCAGCGCAAGGCGAACGTTCGCTACGTCTTCGAAACGCACGTTCACAACGACTATGTCTCCGGAGCACAGGAAATGCGAGCCATTAATGGTGCACAGATAGTGGCCCCAGCCAAAGGAGAATACGAGTTCGAGTATGAGCCAGCCGAAGAAGGCAGAGAATATCGTCTCGGAACGCTTCGCATCGTGGCAATGGACACGCCCGGACACACGCCGGAACACGTCTCATGGCTCGTGTATGAAGGCGACGCCGACACGCCCGCCGCGCTGTTCAGCGGGGGCAGTCTCCTGGTGGGGAGCGCCGGGCGTACAGACTTGCTCGGGATGGAGCACGCTGACGAACTGACACGCTCGCAGTTCCGGACGATGCGACGGCTGGCGGAGCTGCCGGACGCCCTGGCGGTCCTGCCGACGCACGGAGCGGGCAGCTTCTGCGCGTCCGCGGCGCCATCGATGAAGCGGACGACGACGATCGGCGAAGAGCGGCTGCGTAACCCGGCGCTCAGTGAGACGGACGAGGCCGAATTCGTGCGCCGCCAACTCAGTGGGCTGATGGACTATCCGGCGTACTACGCAAGCATGGCGCCAATCAACCGCCGCGGCGCGGACGTTCTCGGCGCCGTCCCCGAGGTGCCAGCCCTGACTCCGGATGACGTTGACCATCTCGCTGGAGAAGAGACGTGGATCGTCGACGCCCGCGATCGCTTCGCGTTCGCCCGATCGCACATTCCTGGCTCAATCAACGTCGAGATGACGAGTTCTTTCAGCACGTACGTTGGCTGGGTTCTGCCGTTCAACGCGCGCATTGCGCTGGTGCTGCCTGAGGGCGGCGAACGGAAAGTGCTGCACGATGCTCTAACACAGCTCCTGCGCATCGGCTTCGACCGAGTCGAGGGATACCTCGACGGCGGCGCCAACGCCTGGGAGACGAGCGGGCGGACGCTCGCCAGCTACCCGATTTTCGACATCGATGGGTTGTGCGAGGTGTGCATGACCGGTGATCAACCGCACGTGCTCGACGTACGTCAAAGCGGCGAGTTCGAGGCGGGTCACATCCCCGAGAGCCAACATATTTTTGTTGGCGATTTGCGGGAGCGAGTCTCCGAAGTGCCGAACGATCGGACAATCTGGATCACCTGCGCCGGCGGTTTCCGAGCCGCCATCGCCGCGAGCATTGTCGCTCGCGAGGGGCGAGACGTGCGGTTCATGGCGTCGTCGGGGATTCCGGAGTGGCTTTCGCGCTGCTTCCCCGCGGAGACCGGGCCGGGTTAGGTGCTGATCTTCTTCGCGCGCTCGACCAGCTCATCGACGCTGTAGCTGCCCGGCTCGCGGTGCTCGCGAACGGCTTCCGCCGCTACGTCTTGTAGCACCCGGTTGTACGGAGTGGGTACGCCGTGCAGCGCACCGAGCAAAGTTATCTCGCCGTTGAGATAATCCGTCTCGATCGAACCCGCACCGCGCGCGAGGCTCTGCCACGTGGAGCCGCCTTGCCGAGGCTGGCCTTCGATCTGGCCGAGAGTGAGTTTCGCCGCACGCTGCCCCAGGTCCTCGGGCGAAGATTCGATGCCGGCGGCCTCGTAGCAGGCGAACGCCTCCGATCGCACTTCGCGCACGATGTCGCCCGCAGCGGCGTCCGTCCCGCAGAGCGCCTGCACGGCGTTCGCAAGGTTCGAGAGAAGCTTGGCGTACTTCAAACGCATGATGTTGTCGTCCGGCTGGGCGGCAAAGCCGCTGTCCGCGATATCGCTCGTCACCTCCGTGATCAGTGGATCGACTCCGCGCGGGTAGCGCCCGGCATCGAGCATGCCACCGACGATGTCGGCGTTGATCATCACGACTCCCGGTTCCAGAAAGACCGCCGGTAGAACGACAACCATCCCGTAGACGCGGGTGAATAGCCGCGCCGCCATGCGCTCGCTTGCGACGCCGTTCTGACCGCAGATGACCGGCACATCTCCCGCAGCAGCGCGGAGGTCCTCGAGCGCGGACGCGGTGTGCTGAGTCTTCATCGTCACGATGACGACGTCGTCCGGTTGCCACTCGATCTCGGACGGGTGACCGGCGACCGGAACGGGAACCGCTTCGGCGTCCGACGGCGAAATGAGACGCAGACCGTCCACACGCATTCGCTCGAGGTGGTCGCCGCGGGCGATGAGCACGACGTCACGGCCGTTCTGAAAGAGCCTTCCGCCGATCGCGCCGCCGATGCCGCCGGCGCCGTAGATGATGTATCGCACGAGTTACCTTTCGTTAGGAGCCAGGTGTTCGTCGACTCAGGGCGTCTCTAAGAGTCGCCTGCTCGACCAGTATAGTGTCGCGAAACCCGCCAACAAGCGTCGCAGCCGCCTTACGCCCAGAAAGTGCTGGCGATCGCTCCCGCGTACGCCATTATCTTCGCCGGCTCCTGAGCGTAGGTGGGAGGCGCCATCACCAGTGAGTCGGCTACGTCCCAGACCGGTTCGATCCGCTTTCTCACGTCGTCCGGCGTGCCACAGACCACGAACTTCTCGGCCATCTCATCCGGCACAAGGTGGGCGGCGCCCGCGTGGCCGCCGTTTTGGACCGCCGCCTGCAGACGCCGGGCCTCCTCCCGGAAGCCGTGGGCGGCGAAGTACTCCTCGTATTGCGGCGCTCCCGCGTAGAAAGCCACTGTCGCGCGGGCGTCATTCACGGCCTCTGCACGGTCGTTGTTGATGGCGACGTACAGACCGCCCTGGACCTCGATATCTGAACGCTGCTTACCGGCGCGCTTCAAGCCCTTCTCGATGGCCTGCGGAACCTTCGTCGTGGTCCACTCGACGGACCAGATCGGGTGGCCCATGACACCGTCGCCGATCTCGGCGGCCAGGCTCACCAGCGGCTGGCGCAGAGCGGCGATCCAGATCGGGATCTCGGTGCGCAGCGGCGGCGGGGGCGACAGCCACGCCAGGGAGCTGAAGTCGTGTTTGTGGTACACGCCATCGTAGGTCTCCAGCTCGCCGGTGTGGGCCTTGCCGATCACCAGCCGGATGACGTCGACCACCTCTCGCAGGTGTGCGAGCGGTTTGCCGTACGGCATGCCGTATATGTCGCCGCTGAGCGTCTGAACGCTGCAACCCAGACCAAGGATGAACCGCCCGCCGCTAATCCGGTCCATGTCCATCGCCGCCACCGCCAGCGGGATAAACGGCGTAGTGTAGAGCTGCGGTGCGAAGATTCCTTCTACCCCAGCGTCCTCTTGCATCTTCGCCTGAGCGGCGACCGCTGGCGCGTCGGGCGTTACGAACCCCCAGAAGCCGCGTTTCTTTTCAGCGTTCACGATGAAACCTCCTTCTTCCGGGACGATTCGAAAAAAACGCCAGCGATTGCGCTTGACCGCCGCACCAGACGTCTCTCGCGATGATCCAGTATAAGACCCGCCCCGTCATGCCGTAGAATTGTCGGCAGTATAGTTCAGAGGAGGAAACCCATGAAAGCAACCGAATACGCCCGCAGTCAGGTTGAGGGGGCACTGGACTTCCTCGCCACGTGCGCCAAGGACATGGACGAGGCGCAGTACAACCACAAGCCTGATGGCAAGTGCAATCCCGCCGGCAAGCTGCACGCGCACGCTCTCTCCGCTGCCGACTTCTTCGTGACAGGGATGCTAGCCGGTCAGCCTTCGAAGTGGCCCGAGTTCGCGGGGCAGACGGGACTGCCGGCGAACGCGATGGAGATATGGGGCAGCGACGCCACCATCAAGCCCAGCGTCATGGACACGTACGCGAGTGCGATCAAGGACCCGATCCTCGCCTACATCGACACTCTAACCGACGAAGACCTGGACCGAAAAATCGACACTCGCTTCGCCGGTGAACAGACCGTTGCCTGGGTGCTGCAGCTCGTCACGTCGCACACCCTCGGTCACGCCGGCGAGATCGCCGCCGTCAAGGGCACGCAGGGGCTGCAGGGCCTTCCTTTCTAAGCACTCGTCGAGATGGAGTCAGGCAAGGCGTCGCCGACTCACACCTTCGTCGCCTGGGTCACGCCCATCGCCGAAAAGCTTCGGCGTGACCGGGACGAGGTGATCGCGTTCGTGCGATCCGTCGAACCGGACGCGTGGTCACGTCCCAGCAACGTCGAGGACTGGACCTGCAAGGAGGTACTCGCTCACCTCGCCGGCGGCAACGACCAGATCGTCCAGCAGCTTCTGCGCTCCGTGGCCGCGGGCGAGAGGGTTGATCCAGCGATCTTCTCCGTCGACACGGACGCGGAGAACGCCCGCGCCATCGCCGCGCAGCGGCATAAACCCGTATCAGAACTGATTGAAGAGCTCGTGCGGGACGGCGAAGAGGTCCAGGAGCTGCTGGCATCGCTTGAGGACGCTCACGAGAACCTCAAGCAAGACCTACCGTTCACTCTCGGGCAGTTCCTCCAGATCGTCGAGAAGGAAGGGCACGACCTGCTGCACCTGTCGCAGCTGCGCGAGGCCTTGGGGAAGAAGGCTTGATGGAGCCGCAGATTAAGTACGTCCGAACAGCAGACGGCGTGAACATGGCCTACTACGCCATCGGTCAGGGCCCGGCGATGCTGTACCTATCCATGCCGGTGTCGCACCTGGAGGCAGAGTGGCAGATCGACCCCATGCGTATGGGGGTTCACAACCGCGGCTCAGCAGTCCACCTTCGTCCGGCTGGACCCGAGAGGATTCGGCCTCTCAGATCGAGACCCGGAAGACTTCGCGTTAGACAGCCTCGTGCTGGATATCGAGGCGGTAGTGGACCGGCTCGGACTCGATGAGCTGCGCATCTACTCCTTAGGGATTGCCACTGTGCCAGCGCTGGCGTACACAGCCCGGCATCCGGAAAAGGTAACTCACCTCGTCCAGGCAGGCCCAGCGGCATCTGGCGAGGACCTGTTTGGCGAACGCATTCGGAAACTGGCGGAGCTCGCGGAAATCGATTGGGATCTAGCATCGGAGACCGCCACGCGCTCGCTTAATCCTGACTTTACAGATCAGCTAGTCCGTGACTTCGCAGGTCTGGTCCGCGCCTCGGTCGAGCCCACCAGCTTCGTGCGCATGATGGAAGACATGAAGCGGTGGGATGCAGATGAAGATGCGACCTCGATGTCAACGCCCACACTGCTGATCCATCAGCGGAACAACCCAAACATCAGGATGGCCACGACGCGACGAGTAGCGGGTCTGATCAAGGATTCCCGTGTCGTGTTCATAGATAAAGGATTTGAGGGCCCTTTGCTCGCACAACGGTTCTTCGACGGCGACATCTCAGATCCAAGAGAGACCGCTTCGACGCCCGCGGGCACGCACCCCGAACCAGCCACCATGCGCACGATCCTGTTCACCGACGTCGAAGGCTCTACGGCGCTGACCGAACGCCTCGGCGACGCCAGGGCGCGGGCTCTGCTGCGCGAACACGAACGCATCACCCGCGACGCTCTTGAAGCGCACGGCGGCTCCGACGTCAAGACGCTGGGCGACGGCTTTATGACCTCGTTCGGCTCCGCGACCAGCGCCCTCGAGTGCGCGATCGCGATGCAAAGGGCGTTCGCCGCGCACAACAAGTCCGCAAGCGAGCCGATCAAGGTCCGCATCGGCCTCAACGCTGGCGAGCCGATTGCGGAGGACGACCCGGACGGGCGGGGAGACCTCTTCGGCACCACCGTCAACATGGCGGCGCGGGTCTGTGCGAAGGCGGAAGGCGGCCAGATCCTGGCGCCGATCGTCGTCCGCGAGCTGGTCGCCGGTAAGGGCTTCCTGATGTCGGATGTCGGCGAGACGGAGCTGCGCGGTTTCGAGGACCCCGTGCGCCTCTACGAAGTGCGCTGGTGGGAGGA
>JACZRQ010000017.1 GCA_022574655.1 Chloroflexota bacterium | reverse complement strand
GGGGTGGGAGCGGCGACAGGGTAGCATGGGCGGGCCTCCGATGGTGATGAGCATAGGTGTGGTACGAGCGTACAGGGGGTTGGGGGTTAGGTGGAAGGGGGAAGTGGCAGGGGGGAGGGCGGGTGGTGCATAGCGGCGACGATGGGCGCGGCATTGTGAGGTCTTCCGATTAGATCATGAGTTCAATAGCATTGGCCACTTCGTCGATCCAGTCTAGAAGTAGCGGCTGTGGTCTGGGGGTTCCCAGCACTATGGCCTTACTGAGCAGCGCGTCAGTGGGCCTCAATGCTGAAGAGATCAAGTGGTTTCTCATGATTGGTGTAAAGAGGGCAAGTGTGTCACGGCCGCGATGAGCGAAGAAGTTTCGACACGGCACGATCCCTGAGAAAACCGTCGATGGCGCACTGAGCCCAGCGCTAACCTGTGGCCGGTTCGAGGCACCAACCGCGGCAAGCGAATCCAGAAGCACGTTGGGCTGCGCCCACGGGGGTTCGTCCGCCCACCTCCAAGGCGGTTTCTTCTTCTTCTTGGAAGGAGATCTAAGGCGAATTGCGTGAGTGAGCGCGGCGTCGACGGTAGCCGGCGGCGGCACCGTAGTCGTTACTCTCACGCCTCCGCCATCCCTCGCACCCAGTGCAGAAGACAAGAAGAGAAACCGAGAGAAGGAGTGCCAGAGTGTGTAGAGTTCGATGACGCAGTAAGCGACTTGTAGATCTTGATTCCTGGATGCCGGTGCTGGCGCTACGGATCTTCTAGCGACGGATCGTAGGCGAGAGACTCTGAAGAGCGCAGTGTCTCTGAGCTTGCGCAGATCTCCTACCAGACGCATCGCTCTAGATCGTATTACTTGAGATTGCCTTGGTTAGCCAGCGTACTCGCGCTTCCCTCTGCGACTTCACGTTTGTCTCCTTATCGGAGGCCTTGGTGAACTCGGAGTAGTCTTCGAACGCTTCCGGGTCATCGAGCGTCGCTGCGAGCTTAATTAGGTTACGTTCTGCCTGCGTGCGAACCTTGCTCCGGCTAGTGGCGGCTTTCAGGTATTGAAGCGCTGGCCAGTCAGTCTGCACCAGAACCACCGCGAGTATTAGCGAGTAGAAAAGGTACGACTTCACGAGGGAAGTCTCGGTGATATCCCACTTCATCACTTGGCCAATTGCCTTGTCGATAGCACGCCGGATGGCACCCTCTTCGGGCACCTCCTCGTTCTCGTAGGTTCGGTACATGGAGTCCAACTTGTTCTTCGTGGTGGTAGTGACCCCGTTTAGCAAAGCGTGCACGAGCTCGGCGAGGAACTTGGTGTCCTGCATCCGAATCACGCTTTCCTTGGGAAGAACCCCAAGGCCTACGAGCGTTTCACCGTGGCGCTGTGTGAGAGAGTGAAGGAACCACTTCATGTTCCCTTGGAAATGGGCATGACGCTTTTCTTCCGCATTAAGAGGTGCGGTGAAAGAGTTTACTCGACGGAAGTACTCCCGTACCTCTTCCTGACCGGAGCCTTCGAACTGATCGAAATACAACAGGTACGTGAGAAATTCATCCTGGAGGTCATCCGTAAGGTCGTCGTATTTTTTACCGGCGGCGTCAGACAGTTCCAAGGTTCGCGACAGGCGAAGGTCGTTGTCATAAAAGGCCATGATGGCGGAGGATCGCTGCTGACCGTCAACGACGAACTTGGTCGTCTGTTTGCTTTTCAGGTCGGTCCTCTGGTGTAGGGCTAGCTTTGGGATCGGGAAGCCTTTAAGTATGGTCTCTATGAAATAAGAGCGTGCAGCCTTAGGCCAAACATCTGCGTTTCTTTGGTAGGTCTTGTCAATCTGCACCTCGTCTCGCTCTCTTGCGGCGCAATAGTCTGCGATCGTCATGTTGATAAGGTTCGACTTCATCAATCAGTTCCTTTCTGCGCCGGTCGCCCGAAAAACAAAACCTGTTCCGTAGCGGAGAAATCGGTCCGGTACTGACGACTGCCGGGGTTGACGCCGGCCATCGTGACCGGCAAGTGAAAGCTCTGCGCGTCCGTGAGATTCCAACCATGCATAGCGAGCAAGTCTTTCGTGATGCCAGCGAGGTCGATGCGCACATCTTTATAGTGAGAATCTTGGACAACGAGAACCATGCTGGCGGTTGGGTCTGCGCGTTGGCTTAGTTGCTTTAACGATCTTGCGTAGGCGACGAGGTACTGTGCTAGCCACTTGAAGTAATAGGTGCTGGACGCCTTCGCGCTATGATGACGAATCTCGTCTAGAAGGCTTCGAGCCGTGATTCCCAGGTCTTCCGCCTCCACGTTAACGGCACCGGGAACGGTCGTTGCGCCAAGAAGGTTGCGCCGCAGGATGTGCTGGGCCTCTCTTGAGATGCCGAGCACTGCGAGCTCGGGCCGGGTTGCGACGGCGTAGTCGATGCGCGTGCAATACGGGGGTGATGTCAGGATGAAGGAACACTGCGGCATATCAGGCGGCAGGAAGGTCGAAGACCCGAGCGAGAGCCTGACTCTCGATTGCGCGACGGGTGTTCGGAAGGCATCAGCTTGCAGGAGGAGGGCAGATTCGAGGAGCTTGGCGCGCAATGTCTTCCAGTCGATCTTAATGCGATCACGGTCGGATCTTGGTATCCGTACCCACGTTGGATTACTGGCGACAAAAGGTGCTAAAAGCTGTCGAACTGCTATAAATAAAACCGCTATCAAGTATGCCTGTCTAGGGGACAACGCCATCACGTTGATCGCCGCTCTCGGCTTGCCGGCGACGCCGGCACAGCGGTCAGCCACGCTTCGAACCAACGATGCTGAATACTCATCGAGCCAACTCCTCAGCGGATCGTTTCGCCAACGAGCTGGTGGCGGTCGGCGATGGGTCAGCTCAGCGAGAAATTGGCCAGCATCCTGAGCTTCTTGAAAATCGACCAGCCGTGCCTTGGCAACGGCTGCCATCACTGGGTTGAGGTCGACGCCGTACGCTCTGATCCCGAGCTGAGCTGCCACTCGGGTGGTGGTGCCGCTACCATTCCAAGGATCGAGCACCATCTGGTCTGGTCCGAGGTTCACCGCAGTGAGCACATCGCGTACGAACTGTTCTGAAAAGGCAGCGTAATAGCGATAAGCCGACTTCTTCGTCGCAGCTGCCAACTTCGGGCTTGTTAGACCCGGAGGGAAAACCGCTGAACGTAGTCCCGGAGTCTCCGGCGCGGTGGATTCGGGTATGGCAGTTGTAGTTCGAGTCACTGAGCTGTCACTAGACGGCATTGTCGCCTGCGCCCTCTACTCCCACTCGATCGTACCCGGCGGCTTGCTCGTAATATCGTACACCACGCGGTTTACGGCGGGGACCTCGTTGACGATGCGGTTGGCGGTCACGCGGCCTGGTATACGCGATCGTGGGCGTTGAGGATCGTGAGACCGACGATCTTGCCGTTGCGCGTGCGGACGACGACGCCGTCGTCGGTGACGTCGGAGTCGTCGGCGGGTTGGGGCTCGCTGAAGGCGATGTAGAGGACGTCTCCGTCGGGATCGTAGTCGATGTTGGCCTGCATGTTCCCCTAGAGGAGTTCGCCGTGCTTCCGGAGGCTCTCCAGATAGCCCTCGATGGCGTCCTTGATGTTCGCCCGCGCTTCGTCGCGGGTCTTGCCTTGGCTGAGGCAGCCGGGGAGGGAGGGACACTCGGCGACGATAAAGCCGTCTTCGTCTTTTTCGAGCGTGACGACGAATTCCATGGGGATATTGTATCCCCGATCGAGGGAGGGCGCAGCACATCCGCGGGCGTGGGTTGGGTTAAGGCCGTGTGTGGTTCTGCGGACGGAGGGTGCGTTGGGTGAGGGGCGTGCTGAGCCCCTACGCGGGTACGGGCGTTATTCCCCATTCGATGGTTCCGGGGGGCTTGGACGTGATGTCGTACACCACCCGGTTCACCGCCGGGACCCTTCGGCTTCGCTCAGGGCATGCTTCTTTGACGACGCGGTTGACGGCGTTCGGATGCTGAGGGCGCAGCACGTCTGCGTGCGTGGGTTTGGGTGAAGGCGGTTGTGGTTCGGCGGGCGAAGGCGTGTGTTGGGTGAGGGGCGTGCTGAGCCCTTACGCGGGTGCGGGCGTTATTCCCATTCGATCGTGCCGGGGGGCTTGCTGGTGATGTCGTACACCACGCGGTTGACGGCGGGGACCTCGTTGACGATGCGGTTGGCGATCTTCGCTAGGAGGTCGTAGGGGAGGCGTGCCCAGTCGGCGGTCATGGCGTCTTCGGCGGTGACGGCGCGAAGGGCGACGACCCAGCCGTAGGTGCGGAGGTCGCCCATGACGCCGACGCTGCGGGTGTCGGTGAGGATGGCGAAGGCTTGCCAGAGGTTGTCGTACTGGCCGGCGGCTTTGATCTCGTCCATGACGATCCAGTCGCAGGCGCGGAGGGCTTCGAGCTTCTCGCGGGTGACTTCGCCGATGACGCGGATGGCGAGGCCGGGGCCGGGGAAGGGCTGGCGGAAGACGATCTCTTTGGGCAGGCCGAGTTCGAGGCCGACGTTGCGGACTTCGTCCTTGAAGAGGTAGCGGAGGGGCTCGACGAGGTCGAAGGTCATTTCTTTGGGGAGGCCGCCGACGTTGTGATGGGATTTGATGACGTGGGCGGCGTTGGCGCCGGTGGTGTGGCCGTGGGCGCCGGATTCGATGACGTCGGGGTAGGTGGTGCCCTGGGCGATGAAGTCGGGGGAGGACGGAGCACGGGGGTCGGAGGAAGGGGGGCCCGCCCCGGCCCCGCCGGGCGCAGCGTGCTGCGCCCCTACACGGCCGGATTGGCGTGGGCGGCCCGGGGGGCCGAAGAGCTGGTCGGCTTGCTCTTCGAAGACGCGGATGAAGGTCTCGCCGACGATCTTGCGTTTCTGTTCTGGGTCGGTGACGCCTTTGAGGAGGTCGAGGAAGCGGTCTTGTTCCTTGGCGTGGATGAGGTTCATCTTGAGGTGGCGGTGGAAGGTGTCGACGACGCGCTCGGGCTCGTCCTTGCGGAGGAGGCCGTTGTTGACGAAGACGCAGGTGATCTGGTCGCCGATGGCGCGGTGGACGAGGGCGGCGGTGACGGCGGAGTCGACGCCGCCGGAGAGGGCGCAGATGACGCGGCCGTCGCCGACCTGGGCGCGGATCTGGGCGACGGTTTCGGCGACGAAGTGGCCGGCGGTCCAGTCGCCGCTGCAGCCGCAGATCTTGTAGAGGAAGTTCTCGAGCATCTTGCCGCCGTTGGGGGTGTGGACGACCTCCGGGTGGAATTGGAGGCCGATGTGGCCACGGTCGTCGCCGATGACGGCGAGCGGCGAGTTATCGGAGTAGGCCAGCGAGCGGAAGCCGTTGGGGAGGTCGACGATCTTGTCGCCGTGGGACATCCAGACGGGCATGCCGGCGGGCAGGCCGTCGAAGAGGGGGACGGGGTTCGCCGGGTCGGATTGGTGGATGGTGGCGGGGCCGAACTCGCGGCCGGAGGGCCGTCCGTCTTCGCGTTGGGGTGAGGGGGCGACTTTGCCGCCGAGCTGGTGGGCGAGGAGTTGCATGCCGTAACAGATTCCGAGGACGGGGAGGCCGGAGTCGAACACCCAGTCGGGGGCCTGGGGCGCGCCTTCGTCGTAGACGGAGGCGGGGCCGCCGGAGAGGATGATGCCGCGGGGGTTGAGCTTCTGCACCTGCTCCCACGGTGCGTCGAAGGGTACGAGCTCGGAGTAGACGTTGGATTGGCGGATGCGGCGGGTGATGAGCATGGCGGTCTGGCCGCCGAAGTCGAGGACGACGACGGTCTCGTGGGCGGTGGCGGGGGCGTCGTCGGAAGGGGCGGTGTTGCTCGGCGTGGGGCGCGGTGCCGTCATGTCGGAATGTTATCACGGGGGAGGGCGAGTGTTGAGGGGTGAGTGGGGCCCGGCGGGGTAGGAGCGGGCGTTGTGCCGCCGCTCGCCCTTCGAGAGGCTCATGGTGAGCGGAACCGACGGCGGGCGCGCACATGAGCGGGACGGGGCGGTTCGACGATGGACGGGGGGGGGGGGGTACGCGGGCGAGTGGGTGGACGGGGGTAGGCGGGGGAGCGGGCTTGGGGGCGCGGGCGAGTGGGTGGACGGGGGTAGGCGGGGGAGCGGGCTTGGGGGCGCGGGTGAGTGGGCGGACGGACATGTATCAGGGGGTCAGCCTGAAGGCTGACCCGTCAGGCTAAAGCCTGACCCCCAACGGCGCGCGCGTGCGCTCGAGCGGAGCGCCCCTTTTGTTCCGAGTGGTCCTCTGATACGGTCTAGGTCGTGGCCGAAATCATCTCAGCGAGTGACCCTCGTATCGTTGAATATGCCGCCGGACTGCTCTCGCGCGGCGAGTTGGTGTGCTATCCGACGGATACGGTTTACGGGGTGGGAGCAGCGGCGAGTAATGAGGATGCGATCCGGCGTCTGTTCGCCGTGAAGGGCCGCAGTCTCGATAAGGCGATGCCGCTGCTGATAGCGCAGGCGGGAGACGCCGATCGGATCGCTGAGGTGCCGGCGGAGGCGATTCGGCTGATCGAGGTGTTTTGGCCGGGGCCGTTGACGCTGGTGATGCGGCGGAAGCGGGGGTTTCGCAGCCTTGCGCTGGCGAATCAGGATACGGTTGCGCTGCGGGTACCAGACGAGACGGTCGTGCGAGACGTTATCGCTGCCGTCGGTGAGCCGATCACGGGCACGAGCGCCAATCTCGCTGGTTCGCGGGCGCCGACGTCAGCGGCGGAGGCAGCGACGCAGCTCGGTCAGATGGTGGAGCTGGTGATCGACGGCGGAGCCAGGCGGGGAGGACAGGAGTCGACAGTGCTTGACATAACAGTGGCGCCGCCGCAGGTGATTCGAGAGGGTGCGGTGAGCAGGGAAGAACTGGCCGAGGCCAGAGGGAGCAAAGTCCTGTGAGAGCGGTGTTCGTGGGAATGTCAGTAGTTGTGGCGGCGGTGTTGGTTGCGTGCGGGGGGAGCGACCGCGCGGAAGATGCCGCGCAGCGGGTGCTGGAGGCGATGGATGAGGTGGGGATGGTCTACCACGCGGTCGCCGGTGACATCGAGGTTTGGCTGGACATCGACGATCAGGTGTATCGCAGCCGCCAGGTTACGGCGGACAGGGACAAGATCACGATAGGCGAAGGGTGGTTGCAGACGGTGTACGATCCGCTAACGAATGCGGTATCGGAGTCGGATGAGAGCCTGCCTAGCGACCGGCGTCCACGGATCGACGATCCGGCGATCAATTGGCTGGAGGCGCTGGGCGCGCTGGCGTTTGCGCAGGAGTTGGAGCTTAAGGAGGACCGCGTCAACGCTGAGGGTGCTAGCGTAACGTTGCTGGAAGCGCGGTCGCCGATCGTGGCGAACGGGGTGGCGACGGGCGCGACGCTGGTGGGGCGACTTGAACTCGATCCAGAGACGTTCTTGCTAGTGGCGTTCGAAAGGCGGGAGGATCAGCCGATCGGCGCTACGCCGAATCCGGACCCGCTCGGGCTCGGAGGGCCGCAGAGGGTGCAGTTCGTCGTCTCTGAGCTGATACCGCGGAGCAACCTGGGAGACGACTTCTTTTCGACGGACGTGGCGTATGACGCCGTTCTGACGTTCGAGGACAAGATCGAGAACGCTCGGGCTCTGGGGATCGAGCCGTACTGGCTCGGGGATGTGTACGAGGATGGAATTGGGTCGCTCGTGCTGCAGCCAGACGAGGGGGGGTTCATCGTCGACGAAGGGCCGAGCGGTGACACCGTGCAGCCGGAGGCAACGTTTTCTTACACGACGCCAACGGAGGATCCGGGCGGCCAGACCGTGCTGGTTGGGCAGGTGGTGATCATCAAGCTCTGGCCGGCCGATCGTGCCCAGTTCGCAGCGCCGATTGTCGAAGGATATACGTCAAACGTTCCCGAGGGGAACGAGGAGATAGAGATCAACGGGGAGCCAGCGGCGCTGATCAGGAGCTTTCTGACGCCGCCCGATCTGGCGTGCCCAGAGGGGCTCGATTGCCCGGACTCCGATGCGCCGCTGTACCATCGCATAGCGATAGTCCTTGGCGAGACGGCCATACAGCTGGAGACGCACGCGCGAGTCGATCCTGAGGGGGTGGACCGAAACCCCTACAATAGTGCGGAAGGCATCACCGCCCTTGCCGAAGCCCTGACAAAGCCCAGCTAGAACAGAAGGAGATCGAGATGGGTGTTCGCAGAACAGTCGGACGACTGGTCCTTGGTGGCATTGCGTTAGGAGCGATCGCCGGCGTCATGTTGACGTACGTGCTTCGACGCGCGGTACCGAAGACGAAGGGGCGCGTTCGTTTGGATGGGTTGCGTTCCAAAGTGGAGATCGTGCGCGACCGCTGGGGGGTGCCGCACATCTATGCGGGTAACCTTCACGACCTTTCGTTTGCGATGGGCTACGCGCAGGCACAGGACCGGCTGTGGCAGATGGAGTTCAATCGCCGGGCGTCGTTGGGGACGCTTTCGGAACTCGTGGGCGAGTCGGCACTCGAGGTCGATCGCTTGGTGAGGCGGGTCGGGTTTCACCGTGCTGCGAAGGCCGACTGGGACGCCGCGGGCGAGCAGGACCGAGAGGTACTGGAGGCGTTCGCGGCGGGTGTCAACGCGTACATCGAAAACGGCCGCCTACCGGTCGAGTTCCAGATCTTGCGGCAACGACCGCGACGCTGGGAGCCGACGGACACGCTTGCGTTTGGACGGTTTTTCGGGTGGGCGCTGGCCGGTAACTGGGACAGCGAGATCGTGCGTTCCTGGACGATCGAGCGGTTCGGTGCCTCGGTCATGGCGGAGTTCGAGCCGAGCTATCCAGCGGGAGGACCGGTGATCGTGCCGCCCGGGACGGAAGCGAACGGCAACGGCCCCGATCTTTCGAGAGATTTCGCTGAAGTAGAGCAGATGGTTGGCCTCATCGGTCAGGGTATGAGCAACAACTGGGTCGTCGACGGGGAAAAGTCGGTGACGGGAAAGCCGCTGCTGGCGAGCGATCCGCATCTGCCGTTGACGATGCCTTCAATCTGGTGGGAGGTACACCTCGACTCGCCCGAGATCAAGGCCGCTGGTGTCGCCTTGCCGGGTACAGTCGGGATCATGATGGGGCATAACGATAAGATCGCCTGGGGTGCCACGGCGGCGGTAGTCGACGGAGATGACCTGTTCGTTGAGGAGATCAACCCGGACAATCCAGCGCAGTACAAGTACGAAGGCGAATGGGTCGACGGCGAGGTGGTCCGTGAAGAGATCAGCGTCCGCGGACGGACCGAACCGGTCGTGGAGGAAGTTCTGATTACGAGACACGGCCCCATCATCAGTCCCGCGATTGAGGGCGAGAAGCGGGATCTGAGCTTGCGAACGGTAGCGCTGGAGCCATCGCAGCAGATCCAGGCGCAGATCCGGCTGATGAGCGCGCAAGATTGGGATGAGTTCCGGGACGCGCTCTCGATCTGGCCGTTCCCCTCGCTTAACTTCGGTTACGCGGACGTGGAGGGAAACATCGGTTACCAACTGGCGGGCCTTGTGCCGCAACGAGAGAACGGCCATGGTGTGGTGCCGATGCCGGGCTGGACGAGCGAGTATGAGTGGACGGGCTTCCTGCCGTTCGACGAGCATCCGCACGCGTTCAACCCGCCGACTCACTGGGTTGCAAGCGCCAACAACCAGATCGCTGACGACGAGTTCCCGCACTTCCTGAGCGCCAACTTCGCGGATCCGAGCCGGCAGCAACGGATCATCGAGATGCTCGACGCGAAGGAGAAGCACTCGGTGAGCGACTTCGAGAAGATGCAGATCGATCGGCAGTCGATCCCGGCACGCGATTTCACCCCGCTCATCCTGCAGCTTGCTCCGAGCGACGAATGGGCAAGCAGGGCGCTAACGTTCCTCAAGGCGTGGGACTACAACGTCGATCCAGATAGCGTTGCCGCCTGCGTGTACGAGGTCTTCTTCTGTCACCTGGTTCGCCGTGCCTGCGAGGAGAAGCTCGGCGGCTGGTCTGAGTACTTCATGGGCAAGGGGATACATACGCTCCGGGGTCACGGGAGCTTCTTCTACGCAGCGCATTCGTGGCTGATGGAGAAGATGCGCGAACGCCCGGACTGGTTCGCAGGGCGGACATGGCACGAGGTTATGGAAGAGGCTCTGACGTCCGCCGTCGCGGAGTTGCGGGAGCTTCTTGGCGATGAGGTGTCGCGCTGGCAGTGGGGACGGCTCCACCGGCAGGCGTTCGACCACCCGCTGGGCGAGGTGCGTGGGCTGAATATGGTGTTCAACCGGAGTTCGGTGCCCATGGGCGGCGACGCGAACACCGTCTGGCAGGCGGCGTACGCGCCGTACCACGGGTACGACCTGAACAGCTTCACGGCGAGCTGGCGTCAGATCATCGACCTGGACGACTTCAACCGGAGCCAGGCCGTGCTGCCGAGCGGGCAGTCGGGCCACCCCGGCAGCAAGCACTATCACAGCATGAACACGATGTGGCGGTCGGGCGCTTATCACCCGATGCTGTGGGACCGCGACGAGGTTGAGAAGCATGCGGCCGGGACGCTAACCTTATCGCCTAATTGAGGGGCTGATCTCAGAGATGCCGGATACGAAGTACACGCGCAGCGGCGATCTGAACATCGCGTATCAGGTCGTCGGAGAGGGCGAGATCGATCTTGTGTTCGTCTCCGGCTGGACGTCGCACCTGGAGTACCAGTGGGAAGACCCGGAGCTCGCCAACTTCCTCAACCGGCTTGCCTCGTTCTCTCGTCTGATCCTGTTCGACAAACGGGGAACCGGGATGTCCGACCGTGTCGCCGACAGCGAACTGCCGATGCTGGAGGAGCGGATGGACGACGTTCGGGTGGTGATGGACGCGGCCGGTAGTGAGAAGGCGGTGCTCATGGGGTTCTCCGAGGGTGGGCCGATGTGCCTGCTGTTCGGGGCGACGTATCCGGAGCGCTGCCGGGGGCTCGTTCTCTACGGCAGCTACGCGCGGTGGATGTGGGAAGAGGGTTACACGTTCGCGCCGACCGCAGAAGAGCACGAACGAAGGATCGCGATCATCGAGAGCACGTGGGGTGCAGGCTTCGGCATATCAATGGTTGCGCCGAGCGCGATCGATGACGAGCGGGCACGGGAGCGCTGGGGGACGTTTCAGCGACGTGCCTCCAGTCCCGGCGCTGGTACGGCGCTGTACAAGATGAACGTGCAGATTGACGTGCGTGACGCGTCAGAGGCGGTTCGCGTCCCGACGCTGGTTATGCATAGGGTCGGTGACTCGCTCATCGATGTGCGCTGTGGGAGGTACATGGCCGAGCATATCCCGAACGCCAAGTACGTTGAGCTCCCGGACGTTGACCATCTTCCCTGGTATGGGGACTCGGATCGGGTGATCGCGGAAGTCGAAGAGTTTGTAACCGGGAAGCGGTCGGCGCCGGGCCTGGACCGTGTTCTGGCGACCGTTATGTTCACGGATATCGTTGGCTCAACCGAGAAGGCTTCGAAGCTCGGTGACAAGAGATGGAAGTCGCTTCTAGGCGAGCACGCGGACAGTACGCGCCGCCAGTTGGCACGGTTCGGTGGCAAGGAGATCAAGAGCACCGGTGACGGCGTGCTCGCGACGTTCGACGGGCCCGGACGCGGCGTGAGATGCGCGCAGGCCATTCTCGCCGACATGCCCCGGCTTGGAATCGAGGTTCGTGCCGGGCTGCACACGGGTGAAGTGGAGATGCTCGGGGAAGATATTGGCGGCATCGCGGTCCATATCGCATCGCGGGTTTCGTCGCTGGCGCGGCCGAGCGAGGTCCTGGTCTCGCGGACGGTTAAGGATCTGGTTGCGGGGTCCGGCATCGCGTTCGAGGGAAGAGGCTCGCATTCCTTGAAGGGTGTCCCGGGCGACTGGGAGCTGTTCGCGGCCCGGGCCTGAGCGTGAAAAAGAAGACGATCCGCGACATCGACGTTACAGGGAAGCGCGTCTTTCTGCGCGTGGACTTCAACGTGCCGATCGACGTTGCGACCGGCAGCATCCTTGACGACTCACGCATGAAGGCGGTGCTGCCTACGATCGGCTATCTGCGCGAGCAAGGGGCGAAGGTGATCATCGGCTCGCACCTGGGCAGGCCGAAGGGGAAACGTGATCCGAAGCTCAGTCTGGGGCCGGTCGCGGCGCGGCTCGGTGAGCTGATCGAGCATGAAGTGAAGGTCGCCAACTGTTGTCTCGGTGCGGAGGTGCAGGAGGCGGCGCACTCGCTCGAACCGGGTGACGTGTTGTTGCTGGAGAATCTCCGGTTTCACGCAGAGGAAGAAGCGAACGACCCGGAGTACGCGAAGGCGCTGGCCAGCCTCGCGGAGGTGTACGTGAACGACGCGTTTGGCACGGCGCACCGCGTGCACGCCTCAACGGTGGGGATGGCGCGCTACCTGCCGGCGGTGGCGGGGTTCGTGATGGAGAAGGAGATCGATTACCTGAGCCGAGCCGCGCATGACCCGGCGCGACCGTATGTGGCGATCATCGGTGGGGCAAAGATTAGCACTAAGATGGCGGTCCTGGAGCACCTTCTCGATAAGGTCGACAAGATCTTGATCGGCGGTGGCATGGCGAACACGTTCGTCAAGGCTGAAGGGTTCGACGTTGGCGAGTCGTTGGTGGAGGAGGAGTACGTCGATTCGGCACGCGAAGTGATGGAGAAGGCGGAGTCGAAGGGCGTACGCATTCTCCTGCCGACGGACGTGATCGTGGCGGAGCGGTTCGAGGCCGATTCACCGGCGAAGCGGGTTTCCGTGAAGGACGTGCCGGCGGGTTGGCGGATCATGGACGTCGGCGAGACGACGATCGACGTGTTCGCGGCGGCTCTGCGGGGTGCGAAGACGGTGGTATGGAACGGGCCGATGGGTGTGATCGAGATGGGACCGTTCGCGCACGGATCGCACCGTCTGGCGGGCGTACTAGCGACGCTGGGGGACGCCGACACGATCATTGGCGGTGGCGAGACGGCGGCGGCGGTCGAGCAGGTTGGTCTGGCGTCGAAGTTCTCTCACGTCAGCACCGGGGGTGGAGCGTCGCTGGAGTTTCTCGAGGGGAAAGAGCTTCCGGGGATCGCGGCCCTGGAGGACGCGTAGTGGGGCCGCCGTAACGATAGCTTCGTGGCGTGCCTATAATGGGGATCATCGGCGGTGGCTATGAGTAACGTAGACACGACGGAAAAGCTCCAGGCCGCGCGAGACGCGGTCGAGCGTGATGCTTGGGTTGAGGCATACGAGCTATACGCGCCTGTGGCCGAATCGACGGACCTCGGCGCCGAAGACCTGGAGCACATGGCGACAGCGGCGTGGTGGAGCGGTCACTTCGAGTTCTGTGTTGAGGCGCGTGAGAAGGCGTACCGGCTGTTCACCAGCGCCCAGGATAACCGCGGCGCCGCTCGAGTCGCGCTTGATTTGGCGAACGACTACCGGCATCAGCTAGCATCGGCGATCAGTGCTGGGTGGCTTGCGCGCGCTGAGAGGCTCCTCGTGGATGAACGAGCCAACCAAGAGTATTGTTTGCTCCTGCATGCTCGCATTAACCACAACCTGGGTGATGGCGCCCTCGATAAGGCGTACGATCAGGCGTGTGAGATGTTAGAGGTCGCTGAGAGACTCAAGGACCGCGATCAACAGGCATTGGCGATCCACGATCAAGGACGAATCCTTGTCCGCCTGGGGCGGGTCGATGAGGGGATGCCTCTGCTGGATGAGGCGGCCGTGGCGGCGGTGAGCGGAGAGCTGGGGGCGCACGCGACGACGACGATCTACTGCAACGTGATTAGCGCCTGCCGAACGCTGGCCGACTACCGGCGCGCGGGTGACTGGACTGAGGCGGCGAAGCGTTGGTGCAAGCGGCAAGCGGTCTCGGGGTTTCCGGGGATCTGTCGCGTTTACCAAGCCGAAATAATGCGTCTTCGAGGCGACTGGGCCGATGCGGAGGCTGAGGCTCAAGCGGCGGTCGACGAGTTGAAGGACTGGGCGCTGGACATCGTTGGCGCGGCGTTTAAAGAGATCGGGGAGATTCGCCTGCGGCTGGGCGACCTAGAAGGGGCCGACGAGGCGTTCCGCTCGTCGCACGAAACGGGCGAGGACCCACAGCCTGGGCTGGCGCTGTTGAGGCTTGCTCAGGGGAACGTAAAAGGCGCCGCATCTTCTATCCGGAGATCCCTCGACGAGATGAACGACAAGCTCGAGCGTGCACGGCTGCTTCCTGCGGCCGTGGAGATTGCTATCGAGGCCGGTGATCACGATGGCGCGGAGGCGTCTTGCCAAGAGCTAAACGAAACGGTGAGCGCGTTCGACACGCCGGCGATGCATGCGGCCGCGAACTGGGCGCGAGGGGCGACGTTGCTGGCCTCCCGTGACGCCCGTGAGGCGGTCAAAGCCCTCAGGGATTCGTGCCGGCTGTGGACGGAGGTCGATGCGCCGTACGAGTGCGCGCGGGCGAGGATGACGCTGGGAGAGGCGTACAGAGCAGAGGGTGATGAGGAGTCGGCGCTGCTCGAATTGAGGCTGGCCCGCTCGACGTTCGAGCGGCTCGGAGCGATCCCGGGCGTGCAGCGGGCGACGGCGCTGATCGAGAACCCCGAAGCGGCTCACGCAGGGGGTTCCACGGGGCGCGAGACGAAGACGTTCATGTTTACGGACATATGCAAGTCGACTAACCTGGTCGAGGCGCTCGGAGATGAGGCCTGGGAAGACCTACTCCACTGGCACGATCAGACGCTGCGGCTGCTTTTCGTTGAGCACCAGGGTGAGGAGATCAAGCAGGCTGGCGACGGATTCTTCGTGGCGTTCACGACGCCGCGGGCGGGAATCGACTGCGCGGTTGCCATCCAACGCCGTCTTGCGGAGCACCGTAAACAGGCAGGGTTCTCCCCGCAGATACGCATCGGGCTGCACGCTAGTGAGGCGACGCGCCGGGGTAAAGATTTCGGCGGACGCGGTGTACACGTCGCAGCGCGGGTTGGCTCTATGGCAGATGCAGGAGAGATTCTTTGCAGTGAGGAGACGCTTCAGCTCGTAGACGACGTGCCGTACGAGGTATCGGGCAGTCGTTCTGTCGCACTTAAGGGTATTTCGGAGCCGATCGACATCGTCACCATCGACTGGCGCTAGACTAGCGCTCGATTAGCGTATCCCGGACTGTTGCGCCCAGAGATCGTGGCAATGTTCCGTTTGGCACGTTCCACGGTGGTAGCGCATAATCGTGTCTAGATGGACCTCGATCTCGCGCGCCAGCTCTCGCAGGAGAACGACACTAAGATCGTGCTGTTCGTGATGGATGGTCTCGGTGGGCTGCCGCACCCGGGAACGGGACGTTCCGAACTCGAGACGGCGCACACGACTCGCCTCGACATGCTCGCGAAGGAGAGTCTCTGTGGGTTCACGCTGCCGGTGGGAATCGGAATCACGCCGGGGAGCGGGCCGGGCCACCTGGCGCTCTTCGGGTATGACCCGCTGGTGTACAACATCGGTCGCGGCGTGCTGGAGGCGGTTGGCATCGACTTCGACTTGCAGCCCGCGGACGTCGCCGCACGCGGCAACTTTTGTACGATCGACGATCGGGGGCTGATTACGGACCGTCGCGCCGGACGAATCAGTACAGAGCGATGCGCGGAGCTGACCGAGGACCTGCGGAAGATCGATCTCGACGGCGCGGAGCTGTTTGTCGAGCCAGTGCGCGAGCATAGGTTCGTCCTCGTGCTACGAGGAGATGGGCTGACGGACGCTGTCGCGGATACGGACCCGCAAAAGGAGGGCGTTCCTGTTCCGGAAGCGAGCTCGACGTCGGCGGAAGGTGACGCCACGGCGGCGTTGGCTGGGAAGTTCGCGAAGGAAGCGAAGGAGTATCTAGCGGACAAAGCACCGGCGAACCAGCTTCTACTGCGCGGATTCGCGAAGCGGCCATCGTGGCCGTCCATGGCGGACGTGTTCAGGCTGCGGCCGGCGGCGATCGCGCATTATCCGATGTACCGGGGCCTCGCAAAGCTGGTGGGCATGGAGACGTTGGATGTTGGCCCAAACATTGAAGACAGCGTGGCGACACTGAAGGAGAACTGGGACAAGTTCGACTACTTCTTCGTGCATTACAAGTACACGGACAGCGCAGGCGAGGACGGCGACTTCCGGCGAAAGGTCCAGAAGCTTGAAGAAGTCGACGCGGCGATCAGGGGGATAGTGGAGATGGACCCGGACGTCTTGATGATCGGCGGGGATCACTCGACTCCAGCAATCATGGCGGGACACTCCTGGCACCCGGTGCCGTTCATGATGAGGGCCCGCAACACGCGGGCGGACGCGTGCGGCAGGTTCAGCGAACGGGCCCTTCAAGATGGATCGCTGGGTACGATTCCGGCGAAAGAGGTGCTGCCCCTGGCGATGGCGCACGCGGGTCGGCTGGCGAAGTACGGAGCGTAGCGATGAGAACACCCGTCATCGCTGGCAACTGGAAGTGCAACATGCGGCTGGAGTCGGCCTGGGAGCTGGCGTCGGGCATCCGGGACCGGGTACATGAGATCGAAGGGGTGGAGAAGATCGTCTGTCCGACGTTCGTGCACCTGCCGACGGTCGAGGTCGCGTTGACGACGACATCGGTCAAGGTGGGCGCACAAGACCTTCACTGGGAGGACGACGTGGCAGCGACGGGCGCGGTCGGTCCGAAGATGCTCGAGGAGATCGTCGACTATGTGATCGTCGGGCATTCGGAGCGCCGGCACGACTTCGGTGAGAGCGACGAGGCTGTCAACCGCAAGGTGAAGGCGGCGTTGGAAGCAGGTCTGCAGCCGATCATGTGCGTCGGCGAAACGCAGGTCGAGCGCGACGCGGGAAAGACCGAGGAGGTGCTTCTGCGACAGACGCGGTCCGCACTCGATGGGGTTGATATGCCGGAAGGCTTCATCATCGCGTACGAGCCGGTGTGGGCGATCGGCACCGGCACGCCGGCGACCGCCCAGGACGCGGATGACGCGATCGGTCTGATCCGCCGCGAGGTCGCGAGCCTGTTTGGCGTGGAGAAGGCTGATTCGGTGCGAGTTCTCTACGGCGGAAGCGTCAAGGCGGACAACATTCTCGAGTTCATGGAGCGGGACGGGATCGATGGGGCGCTGGTCGGGGGCGCGAGTCTGAACGCGGAGTCATTTTCGGAGATCATCGAGCAGACGGCGCGAATGGGATTGGCGAGTGGATGACGAAGACGCTGATCGCTGTCGTCGGGCCAACGGTGAGCGGCAAGACGCGTCTTGGCATCGAACTCGCGCGACGGTATGGCGGGGAGATCATCGGTGCGGACTCGCGGCAGGTGTACCGTCTCATGGATATTGGCACAGCGAAGCCGACGGCCGATGAACGGTCGAGGGCTCCGCATCACCTGATCGACATAATCGACCCTGACGAGCCGTTTAGCCTTGGCCAGTGGCTCGATCTTGCGAACGAGGCGCTGGATAGGGTTTGGGCGGACGGTAAGCAGCCGATCCTTGTCGGCGGAACAGGCCAGTACGTCTGGTCGCTGATCGAAGGGTGGCGAGTGCCGCGGGTTGCGCCGCAACCGGCGCTTCGCAAGGAGCTGTCGGAGCGCGCGCCGGAAGATCTGCTGGCGGAGTTGCGCCGCGTCGATCCAGAGGCCGAGTCGTTCATCGACCCGAGGAACGTGCGGCGTGTGATCCGTGCGCTCGAAGTGTACGCTGAGACGGGAAAGCCGTTCACGTATTGGCGGCGCAAGGACGCGCCCGGGTTCAAGACGGTAGTTGTCGGACTGAGAGTGCCACGGGACGCTCTGTACGAAAGGATCGACGCGCGCGTCGATGCGATGATCGCCGGCGGGATGGTGGGCGAGGTGAGATCGCTGCTGGAGAGGGGCTACTCGCGGGAGCTGCCGTCGATGTCCGGGATCGGCTACGGTGAGATGTGCGCGTTGATAGCGGGTGAGGTGACGCTCGAAGAAGCGACAGAGCAGATGAAGACGCGGACGCATGGGTTTGCGCGCCATCAGAATTCGTGGTTCAAGCCTTCGGACGAGCGGATACGGTGGATTGACGGACCCGAGGATGGGATTCGGACTGTCGACGAAGCGTTGGGCAGCGTCGGTGCGGCAGGGAGGACGATGTGAGGGAAGAGACGGAAGTTCAGATATTCGACGAGTGCCTGCGGGGGCGGATCAGTGGGATCGGCGAAGTACTTGAAGGGCTGACGGATGAGCAGGTGAACTGGGTTCCTCCGATGGCTGACGCGAATAGCCTCTGCGTCATCGCTACGCACGCTCTCGAATGCGCGCGATCTTACGTACTAGATATCGCCTGCGGCCTCGACGTAGGTCGCGACCGGCCGGCGGAGTTCGCAGCGAAGAAGGGCGCGGAGGAGCTAAGGACGTTGGCACGGGAGCTTGGACCGGAGATCGGGCGGGCGCTGGCGGAGATGGACCCAACGCGGCTGGACTTTCGGTCGGTGCCGAAGCAGGAGGTATGGGGGACGGGAGAGACGCGCGAAATCTCCGGGCGATGGGCGCTGGCACACATGGTTGAGCACCTTTCGGTCCACCTCGGACAGATGCACATCACGCGCGATCTAGCGCGGCTGGAGGTTCAGCCGTGAAGTTCGCGAAGCTGCACGGGACGGGGAACGATTTCCTGCTGGCGAACCCGGAGGACGAGTCACAAGACTGGGCGGCGATCTCCAAGGCGATGTGCGAGAGGCACTTCGGCGTGGGGGCGGACGGGTTGATGATCGTACTGCCTTCGGAGAAGGCGGACGTCCGCATGCGGCTGTTCAACGCGGACGGGTCGGAGGCGGAGGTGAGCGGGAACGGCGTGCGTTGTCTGGTGAAGTACGTGATCGAGGGCCGCATCGCGAAGTCTACGAACGATCAACTGACGGTCGAAGTCGCGCACGAGGTTCTTCGCGCTGACGTGACGATGTCGGGCGGCGAGGTGTCGTCCGTGCGGTTGTCGATGGGCAAGCCGATCTTCGAGCCTACCGAGATACCGGTGCTGGCCGAGGTTGAGCCGCCGGTGTTGGACTTTCCGATCGACGCCAACGGCGAGCTGCTCATAGTCAACTGTTTGTCGATGGGCAACCCGCACGCGGTGCTGTTTGTGAGTCAGCCGATCGAGGATTATCCGCTGGAGCGGCTAGGTCCGGTCATGGAGTTTCACGCGGCGTTCCCTAAGCGTGTGAACTTCGGGGTGGTGAGGGTTGAGGCGCGGGACCGGATGCACGTCCGGGTGTGGGAGCGGGGAGTCGGCGAGACGCTGGCCTGCGGCACGGGCTGTTGCGCGGCGATGGTCGCCGCGCGCCTGCACGATCTGGCGGGCGAGCGAGTGGAGATCGTGCAGCCCGGGGGGAACCTGATCGTCGAGTGGGACGGTAAGGGGGAGGTGTTCCTCAGCGGCCCGGCGGAGTTCATCTTCGAGGGCGAGTGGCCGGGCGTTTAGGACTCGAGCCCACCCCAGATCACGTTCGACTAGGTGCACGAGCGGTAGGCCGATGACCACCCGAGAAAAGAGTCGGCGTCCGATGTGTCTTGACCCAATACACCGCCTTGACATCAGCATTATGCGGCAGTAGCCTCTAGGCGATTGCGACGGAAGTACATATGAAGGCTAGTATCGTTTTCGCTGTTGTGATGGTGTTCGCGGCAGGTTTGTCCTTGACCGCGGTGCTTGCTACGGGCCGTTTCGGCAGCGAGCCATCCGAAGAACCAGGAATCATCTTGATTCAAGGCCCAGAAGCTTCGGCGGATGATTCAAGCCTGGATGACGCTACCTGGTCTGCCGAAGTGCCGAGGATGATCGATATCACGTTGGCGGCCGTCGAGATCGGTCCACAGGCCGATCACTGCGGTTCAGAAGCCACCGACGAGGAAGCCCTCAAGAGCGTCGTTATGGATTATGTGGCCTCGAATCAGTCTCATATGGAGACCAAGCAAGTTGGTGAAGATGACCGACTGGTAGTGATGGCCTGCGTGTACCCTAATGATTTCTATCCAGGACAGGCAGTCCTTAGCGTGACCGTCCCACTGCGCCTGACTGAACCAATCTTGATCCCCGTCTCCGACGACTGTATCAAGCGTGTGAACGATGCTATCGCGAAGGATCAGCCGATGCCCGCTGATTGTGGGCCAGGCGATCCGCCCGTTGACCCGGAGACGTTACTCATTCCCGTCTCTCTGGAAGAGGTGACCCGATAAGAACTCCGGCGGAGTTCATCTTCGAGGGCGAGTGGCCGGGCGTTTAGGACTCGAGCCCGCCCCAGATCACGTTCGAATCGAGCTTGCTGACCGAGTCGCAGCCAACGAGCGCCATCGCGATCTCCAGCTCTTCGCGTAGCAGTGAGAGCACCCGTGACGCGCCGGCTTCGCCGTCAGCGGCCAGCCCCCAGATGTAGGGCCTACCGATGAGCACGGCCTTCGCGCCCAGTGCGAGTGACTTGATGATGTCGGTGCCGCGACGCACGCCGCCGTCGACGAGGAGTGGAACGCGGCCCCCCACCGCTTGAACGATCGCCGGTAGCGCGTCGATCGCGGACGGGGAGCCATCGAGCTGGCGCCCGCCGTGGTTGGAGACGACGATTCCAGCGACGCCGTGTTCGACCGCAAGCCGCGCATCGTCGGGGTGAAGGACGCCCTTCAACAGAATGGGGAGTGACGTTATCGAGCGCACCCAATCGACGTCGTCCCAGGAGAGGGCGTCGTGGATGAGGGTGTTCCAGTAGAGGGCGAGAGCGGAGCCGCGCGACTCCTCGGGCACGGCGCCGAGGTTGGCTTCAGCGTCGAAGTTTCCTGGGCCGATGTCCTCGGGGAAGCTGAGGTTGTTGCGGTGGTCGCGCTCGCGGCGTCCGAGGCGGGGGACGTCGACGGTCAGAACGATGGCGCCGTAGCGGGCGGCCTCGGCGCGCTCGACGAGGCGCTGGGTCACCGACCGGTCGTTGTAACAGTAGAGCTGGAACCACTTTGGTCCGTCCGAGGCGTCGGCGATGTGTTCGAGGGAGAGGCTCGATATCGTGCTGACGATCGGCAGGACGCAGGCAGCGGCGGCGGCCCGCACCGCGGCCACTTCGCCGTCCGGGTGCGCGAGCTTCTGGAGCGCGACAGGCGCAAGCATGACGGGCATCGAGAGGTCGTGCCCGAGAACGGTCGTGCTGAGGTCGACGGTTGAGACGCCGGTGAGGAAGCGCGGGAGGAGACGGATGCGCTGGAACGACTCACGGTTGTCGCGGAGGGTGATTTCGTCCTCGGCGCCACCGGCGATGAAGTCGAAGGCGTCGCGCGGCATCTTCCCGCGGGCGGCGTCTTCGTATTCGATCAGGTTTACGGGCAATGGATCGGTCATTGGTAGCGGGGATGGTAGCACAGGCGCTCGCTCTCAGACGATCTCACGCGCTATCGTAGGCGGAAGGATGGAATCCACACCGCAGAGCGTCAACTTCGATCGGGCGGCGGACATCTATGATGCGACGCGGGCGCTGCCGCCTGACGTCCAAGAGGCGCTGACGGTGCGACTGCTGGAGTTGCTGTCGGATGTGGATCGCGTGCTGGAAGTCGGGATCGGGACGGGGCGGATCTCGAGGCCGCTGGCGGCGCGCGGGCGTCGTGTGTGTGGCGTCGACATCTCGCCGCTGATGCTCCAGCAGCTTACGGTACAGCTGGAGGCAGGGCACGAACGGCCGGACCTGGCGCTGGCGGATGCGACGCGACTGCCATTCGCCGACGACTCGTTCGGCGCGGCGCTTTCGTTCCACGTCGTGCACTTGATCCCGGATTGGGAACGGGCGCTGGATGAGGCGTGCAGGGTGATCGGTGATGGTGGGCGGTTCATCTACTACCGGCAGCGTGATGAGTACAAGCGCTGGATGGATTCGCACGACAAGTTGGGCGAGTTGCTCGGACGCCGCGGTTTCACACGCCGCAAACGGCCGACGGTCGAGGAGATCGACGAGAAGTTGCGTTCGCTCGGAGGAACCGTGGAGGTGGAGGATGTGGCGGAAGTGGAAGAGAGAGTGACGCCGGCCGAGTTGCTGGCCGATACGAAAGCGAGGACACATTCGTGGTCGTGGGAGATCCCGGATGATTTGTTCTGGGACTTCATGCCGGAGTACGAGGAGTGGATCAAGGCTCACTGGGCGATGGACGAGCCTCGGGTCGATACGATCATCCATGAGTTGCGGGTATGGAGCTTCGGCTAACGCGTTGACAGATCGGCCATGGTGGCAGAGGATGTGGCCCAGTTGGAAGGACGAATTTTAGAAGCGTTGGCGCTTCAGACCGTGGAGGTGGCCTGTGGCAAAGCGACGAATGAGGCCGGACGATCACTACCTGTTCCGCAACGTTTCCGACCCCCAGATCTCACCCAACGGAAAGTTGGTGGCGTACGTGCAGTCGTGGTCCGACCGGGACGCGGACGAGACGAGGATGGCGATCTACGTGGCGCCGGCGGACGGACGCTCGCCAGTGCGGCGGATCACACAAGGCGACCACGACCATAGCCCACGTTGGTCGCCGGACGGGAAATACCTCGCGTTCGTGTCGAGTCGTAGCGACAAGAACCAGCTTTTCGTAGCGCCGTTGGATGGGGGTGATCCAAGGCAGCTGACGACGGCCAAGCATGGCATCTCGCAGCCGGCGTGGTCGCCGGACGGGCGGCGGATCGCCTACTCGGCCAGAGTGGGCCGACACAAGAGCGAGGCCGACAAGACGCCGATAGAGAGAGCGGCGCCGCGGGTGATCCGCGATCTCCGATACAAGTTGGACGGGATCGGTTTCTTCGACGAGCGGCGGCTGAAGATATTCGTCGTCGACGTTCAGTCGGGGAAGCAGAAGCAGATTACGAAGGGAGACTACTTCGACGATCAGCCGGCGTGGTCGCCAAGCGGGCGCTCGATCGCGTTCGTTTCGGACCGCCAGCCGAAACGGCACGAACGGCAGTGGCGGAGCGACGTCTGGGTAGTGCCTGCAACCGGAGGACGGCCACGAAAGGTGACGCGGAGCCGGGGCTCCGCGGCGCAGCCGACGTTCTCACCGAACGGCCGGCAGATCGCTTTCGTCGGCCACGAGAATGGAGATAGCGGTCTGGCGAAGAACGTCCAGATGACGGTTGTTTCGGCGGCCGGACGGGGCGCGCCGATTCCGGTGAGCGAATCGATCGACCGGTCCGTGGCTGGCTGGCCAGCGTTCGCGTTCGGGAGGACGTTCGAGTGGTCGCGCGACGGCAAGAGCCTGCTGTTCCTGGCGGCGGATCGTGGGACGCAGGCGCTGTACCGAGCGGATGTGAAGGGGAAGATGGTAGTGAAGGTGCTCGATGGCGAGCGCCAGATCGAGGGGTTCAGTCTTGGGCCTAACGGCAGACTGATCGCCTTCGGGGCGGTTTGGCTGACGCAGCCGCCGGAGATCTACACGACGACGTTGAATGGGCGGTCACGAGAAGCGAACGTAAGCCATGCCAACGACGAGTTAAAGAGTGCGGTGGCGCTCGGCCGGGTAGAGCGGGTGAAGAGCCGGGGCCGGGACGGGTTGGAGATCGAGTCGTTCGCGCTGTATCCAGCGGGTTACAAGCGCGGAAAGGCGATACCGCTGGCGCTGAACGTCCATGGGGGTCCGCACGGCTATCATCCGTCGCGGGGTTGGAGCGATTTCCAGTCTCTGGCTGCTGCCGGCTACGTCGTTCTCCTGCCGAATCCACGCGGGAGCGTCAGTTACGGCGAGACGTTCAGTGAGAGAGTCGTCCGTGATTGGGGCGGCGAGGACTACGAAGACATTATGGGCGCGGTCGATACGATGGTGGGGCGTGGCATCGCCGATCCGGACCGACTGTATATCGGCGGCTACTCGTACGGCGGCTTCATGGGCACCTGGGCCGTCGGTCACACGGACCGATTCGCGGCGGCGGTGGTGGGCGCGCCAGTGTCGAACCAGGTGAGCATGTTCGGAACGGGAGACATCCCACTGTTCGACATCCACGAGATCGGAGGGACGCCGCTGGACGACCCGGACGAGTACCGCTTGCGGTCGCCGGTGACGTATCTAGAGAAGGTGCGGACGCCGGTGCTCCTGGTGCATCACGAGGGCGATCTGCGCTGCCCGATCGGGCAGTCCGAGGAGATCTTCCACGCGCTGAAGGTTCTGGGCAGGGAAGTGGAGTTTGTGCGCTATCCGGGTGGGTTCCATACGTACAACACGCACACGCCCTCGCAGGTGATCGACCGGATCGAGCGAACGCTTGCGTGGTACAAAAGTCACGCGTCGCGTAGGCGATCTGCTAAGAAGCCGATTGCGAAGGCGGTGGCGAGGCCGTCGGTCGCGAGCCGCCGTTAGGCCGGGGGCTCGGAGCGGAGCCGGAGGCCATCGGGGTCGTGAAGGATGATTCGGCGGCCCTGGCTTGAGATCAGGCCCTCCTGCCGGAAGCGACCGAGGTTTCGGTTCACGCTCTCGCGGGTGACGCCGATCATGTTGGCGAGCTGCTCCTGCGTGATGTTGACGTCGAGCAGCGTTCCATCGTCGCGGTCAACGCCGTGAGTGGAGGCCATCTCCAGCAGCTTCTTCGCGAGCCGCCCGGCGACGTCAAGGAACGCCAGATCGGACGCCATCTCATCTGTGTTGCGCAGCCGTTTGGCGACAACGGTCATGACGGCCATGGCGGCGTCGGGGCGAGATCGCAGCAGCTCGATGAAGTCGGAGCGCTCGAGGATGAGGACGTTGGTGTCCTCCATGGCGTCGGCGCTGGCGGAGCGTGGTTGACCGTCGAGCAGAGAGAGGTCGCCGACGAAGTCGCCGGGGCCGAGTAGGGCAAGGGTGAGGTCCGCGCCCTGGAGGCTTGGCAGGTAGACACGGACGGAGCCTCGCTCGACGATGAAGAGAGACTGGCCTTCGTCCTCCTTGCGCATGATGGTGTCGCCTTTGAGGTACTTACGGCGACTGACGGCGCTGGCGAGCTGTTCCAGGTCGGATAGGTCCAGCGGCGCTAGGAACGGTACTTGTCTGAGAAGGTCTTTAGTAGCGGTCATGGTCTTAAAGGCGAGCGGGCTCATCTGATGATATCCGCCCGCCGATGGATGGTTCAACGCGGCAGCTTCGGATGAGTCGTATATCGACGGCCAGCCGGTACCACGATCTAATCAGGCTGTGTACGATGTATGCCGTGCCATCGAGCCAAATACGAAGTGAAGGTGAGCCGCGATGATAAAGCTTGTGTACTGTCTGAGGAGGGTTCCGAACCTGTCCAGGGAAGAGTTTCAGAGGTATTGGCGTGAGAAGCACGCGCCGCTGGTGAAAGAGCGGGCGGAGACGTTGGGAATCAGGCGCTATGTGCAGGTGCATACCATCGATAGCGGGTTCGATGCCGCGCTGCGTTCGAGTCGCGGCTCAAACGAAGAGGCGTTTGATGGCGTAGCCGAGCTGTGGTGGGACGACACAGGGTCGCTCGCTAGTTCGACGGCGACCGACGAAGCGCGAAAGGCATCGCGTGAACTGCTCGAAGATGAAGGGAACTTCATCGACTTCAGCCGCTCGGTGATATTCGTGGCGGAAGAGTACCTGGTGGTGGGCTGATGAGGCTGGCAAAGCGTGTCGAATCATTGCCTGCGTACCTGTTCGCCGAAATCAGCCGCAAGATTGCCGAGAAGAAGGCGCAGGGTGTGGACGTTATCTCGTTCGCGATCGGCGACCCGGACCTGCCGACGCCGGACCATATCTTGCAATCGTTGAAGGACGCCGCAGACGACCCCGCCAACCATCGATACCCGGAGACCGAGGGCCTACTCGATCTTCGGGAGGCGATTTCGAGATGGTACGACCGGCGTTTCGGCGTCGCGCTTGACCCGGCGACGGAAGTGATGTCGCTGATCGGATCGAAGGAGGGGATCGGGCACGTCGCGTTGTGCTTCATCGATCCCGGTGACGTCGCGCTCGTCCCGGACCCCGGTTATCCGGTCTACGCGACGGGGACGCTGCTGGCGGGAGGCGAGCCATACTACCTGCCGCTGACGGAGGAGAATGGGTTTCTGCCAGACCTGGACTCGGTGCCCGAGCAGATCGCCAAACGAGCGAAACTTCTGTGGCTCAACTATCCGAACAACCCGACCGGAGCAGTGGCCGACATCGACTTTTTCGAACGGGCCGTGGCGTTCGCGAAGAAGAACGATCTTGCGGTCCTCCACGACGGGCCGTATTCAGAGGTCGCGTTCGACGGTTACCGTCCCGTGAGTTTCCTGCAGGCGGAGGGAGCCAAGGAGGTGGGCGTCGAGTTTCACTCGCTGTCGAAGTCGTACAACATGACGGGTTGGCGGGTGGCGATGGTGGTCGGGAACGCGGAGATCATTAATGCGCTGATGCGTGTGAAGTCGAACCTCGACTCGGGCGTACCGCAGGCCGTCCAGAGGATGGCGATTACGGCGCTCGAGGGGCCGCAGGACTGCGTTGCAGAGCACAACGCGATCTACCAGAGGCGCCGCGACAAGCTGGTCGACGCGCTCACCAAGCTGGGGCTGCGTATGACGTTGCCGCAAGCGAGCCTCTACGTTTGGGCACGCGTGCCTGACGGGATGACGAGCGTGCAGTTCGCGTCGCGGGTGCTCGACGAGGCCGGCGTCGTGGTGACGCCTGGTCCGGGCTACGGTCCGACGGGAGAAGGGTACGTGCGGCTCTCGCTGACGACGCCTGACGAACGGTTGGAAGAAGGAGTTCGGCGGCTGGAGAAGCTGGCTGGCGGTTGGAAGTAATGTGGCGCTGGGAGAAGGAGTCTACTGGCAGGTGGGACCTTCCCAGGCGCGAGTGCCATTGTAAGGCGGAGCCGGCGGGGCGACGACTAGCAGTATCACCAGGTCCGAGATATTGATCCAGTCGGCGAATACGTCTCTGCCGGGTTTGAGATCCCAGCGCGGATTGAATTCTGCGTCGCCTGGACTCGATCGGTAGTGTCTGGTTGGCACGAGGAAGCTGGTGATGTCGAGGATGCTGATCTTGTCCGTGCTGTCCAGAGGAGCGCCGCCGATGACCAGATCGCCAGGCCAATCGGCCGTCCCGCATGCGTCTAGGGGATTCGTGCCGATGTTGAACTGGGCCTCGGAGAACGACCCCGCCTGAGGCGGGCCGCCGGGACAGCCGTCGTCGATCACGGCGTCGTCGAAGTCGTCATTGTTAGTACCGTCGCCGCAGAGGGGTGTGCCGGACTCTGTTTCGTCCGTCCAGCCGTCCCCGTCAGTGTCGCTGTCGTCGACGTCGAAGCTGACCGTGTCGCTGTCGCAGTTGTTCGATTGGTTGACGTCACCACCCGGGGTAGCGTCAGCGCAGCCGTCGATGGTGATCTGATAGCTTCCACCGGGAGAGCAATTGATCTGAGTGGTGAGCTGGATGGGTGTGGATACGCTGACTCCGGGAGCGGGGAAAGAGCCAGAGACCACAGCGGCCCCGGACTGGCCGTCCGCTGTGCATTCCGGCGGCAACGTCAGAGTTGCATCGATGAAAAGGGGGACGTCAAACGGTCCGTTGCTGTGGATGACCGTGTCGATCGTCATTGCGCGATTGAACCCGACGGCAATTACCGCCGGCATCGTCACGGTCTGGCTGATCATCTTGACATCTGTGGGGAACGGGCAAGGGACGTCGATTGCTACGCTCGAGTTCAGGAGGGCGTCCGGCACCAGGGCGTTTCCGCCGGTATCGATGTGCGCAGCGCCGCTCAGCGTTAGGGGATACCATCCCGGCGTCGCGCCGAGGTTGGCCTTTAGGAGGATGCGATCAAGAGTGCCGGAGCCAGATAGACCCGATGAACTCAGGTCGGTCACGCTGACGTGGAACGTGCCGTCCGAATCGGGGACGGGATCGGTGAAGGGGAAGACTAGGCCCGGGAATGCGACGTGCGTGTATCCGATTACGTCGATTTCAGGTGATGGGTAGTTTAGGGTGTAAACGTAGGTGATCATTGCGGTTGAGACCGGGATCCCGTTGACGTCGACATCGATGGTGATCCCGTCAATGAAGTCCTCATCGGCGTCCAAGATACTGTTCACCGCGATCGCCGAGCATTCAGCTGTGCTTCCAGGTGTAGGGCCGGCGTCCTCGATTGAGAACGAGTCGGCACCGCCGGCGTGGCCGGCGGTGGCAGGTCCGGGCGCGGCGGTGTTGCCCGCCGCAAACAG
The DNA here is from genome assembly GCA_022574655.1 of Chloroflexota bacterium. Lineage (GTDB taxonomy): Bacteria > Chloroflexota > Dehalococcoidia > SM23-28-2 > RBG-16-64-32 > JACZRQ01. Next base: position 7,610 of record JACZRQ010000017.1, on the reverse strand, counting down.
CGTGGCGAGAGCGAGGAGAGCGAGGAGGGGGGCGCTTATTCGCATTGGCACCTCTCTTGCGGTGTGGGTGCTTTCGAAGGCAGAGTATGCCCTACACCCAAGGCTGTCAAGGAAATCGTATACTTGAGTGGTATCCAGGGAGGTTCCAGGCATACCCAAGCAGCAGACGTATTCCACCGCAGAGCCGAAAGAGCGGGCGTTTCTCGTGGGGGCCGAGCTACGTGACGGCAACGCGGCAAGGAACCGTCAGAAGGACGGTCACCACAGATGGCGCAGCGATGCCTCGATGGAGGAGCTGGCGCTTCTGGCGAAGACGGCCGGTGCGAAGGTCGTGGGCAGCACAGTCCAGAGACTCGATCATCCGCACCCAGCGACGTACGTCGGAAAAGGGAAGGTGCAGGAGGTCGTCAGCCAGAAGGCGGAAAAGCGCTACACGACCGTGATCTTCGACGACGAGCTGTCGCCGTCGCAGCAGCGCAACCTCGAAAAGCAGCTCGACGTGAAGGTACTGGACCGCACGGCGTTGATCCTCGACATCTTCGCGCAGCACGCACGGACGAAGGAGGGCCGCCTGCAGGTGGAGTTGGCGCAGCACGAGTACATTCTGCCGCGGCTGCGGGGCCAGTGGTCGCACCTCGAGCGGCTGGAAGGCCGGATCGGGACGCGGGGGCCCGGTGAGACGCAGCTCGAGACGGACCGACGTCTCATCCGAAACAAGATATCTTCGCTGAAGAAGCAGATCGAGCAGGTGCGGCGTGAACGGGCGCTTCACCGGCAGCATCGCGCGAAGCAGGGCGTGCCTGTGGTGTCGCTGGTCGGCTACACGAACGCGGGCAAGAGCACGCTGATGCGGGCGCTTTCGGGCGCCAATGTGCTTGTGGAGGACCAGCTGTTCGCGACGCTAGATCCCGTGACGCGGCGAGTGCGGTTGCCGTCGGGAGCGAACGTACTGCTGACGGACACGGTGGGGTTCATCCAGAAGCTACCGACGCAGCTCATCGCGGCGTTCCGCGCGACGCTGGAGGAGATGGAAGTGGCGACGCTGCTGCTGCACGTGGTCGACATAACGCACCATGATGCCGAAGAGCAGGCCCGCACGGTCGAAGAGACGATCGACGAGCTGGGGTTGGGTGGCAAGGCACGTATGACGGTGCTTAACAAGATTGATCTAGCGGTGGGGGAAGAAGGAAGGGGGAAGAAGGAAGAGGAGAGCGGGCGCGAGTTCGTGCCGCCCGGTTGGGCCGCGGAGGGCATCCCGGTCTCAGCGGAGAAGGGTTGGGGTCTGGCCGGGCTGAGGGGGGCGATCGAGGGCGCACTGGCGGGAGCTACCGAACAAAACCGCGAACCTAGTTAGCGGGTGAGCGCTTCGATCAAAGTCCGGTGCTCGTCGTAGTGATCGTAGGTGTTGCCGGTGATCCAGCCGACGATAGGTGTTCCGCTGTCCTCGTCCGGCTGGTAGTGCGAGTAGGTCTTGAGGAGGTCGGCGTCGGTGAGGCCTGAGAGCGCTTCGAGCAGTCGGCGTTGCGCGTGCGACAGGTCGGCGCGTACGTCCTCTAGCGATCGATCCTTGTTCCGCTGATAGATAATCGCGTTCAGGCCGTCTGTGTCGGTGTTGAGATAGGTCTCGGCATCCAGCTGCATGGCCAAGTACCGAGGGCGGCGTCTGAGTAATGCAGCGATGCCCGCCTCCCAGGCGCTGAGGTGCGCGAGGTGATCCTTGACCGACCAGCCCCCGTTTGGTGCCGGAGCGACGAGCTGGTCGTCGCTGAGGCCGGCGATCAGGTCATCGAGGGCGGCGCGGGCGGTCTCGATGCGCTTCGGGAGTTCGGCTTTGGTTCGCGGTTCGTCTGACATAACTAGGCTTGGAAGATGCTAGCACGTCTCGCTACGGCGCGGGGGCGGGCACGTACGCGCAGAACGCCGTAGGGTGGCGTCTGCCCTCATAGTCCACACCGGGAGGTATCGGGGGAAAGCGACTGTAGTCGCTTCCCGGAGCAAGCACCCGCAGAAAGAAACCGCATTCGCCATCGATAAAGGCGACGAAGTAATCATCAGTTGTCATCACGTACCCGCGCAGTGCAGGGCCGGAAATGAATGGAGTGTCCGACCCGGTGGAGGTATCGAAGACGATGGCCCAGGCGAAACCGTCGAACACTGGGTATAGCTCCGACCGAAATATGACGGGAATCGTCTCCGAGATTTCGGCGTGGTTGAGCATGCTCCGCGCGATCTCACGAGCGCTATCGGGTGGAACGACGAAGCCGGCTGCGTCGGCAAGCTCGATCTCCAGCTGCTGCTCCCTCAGGTGGGAAGCGGGAACGCCGGGCAGAGCTGACGTGTCGTCGCTCTGGATTGCCAGCAGTAGCACGATCGCGGTGCCGAGAGCCGCGACGACTACAGCGGTGGACAAGACGACGAGCCTTCGGGGTGGCATAGGCATGTCTCCTCCGTGTGCTGATAGTATAGCGTTCAGCCAACCAACATAGAGCGAAAGGTAACCATTGATGAAAGCTGCCGTTTACTACGAAACCGGTCTGCCAAGCGTGTTCAAGTATGAGGACGTGCCCGACCCGCAGTGCGCGGCTACGGCGGTGCTGATCGACGTCAAGGCGATCAGCATCGAGGGCGGCGACGTGCTGAACCGCGCGGGTGGCGATATGCCGTCGAAGCCGCACGTCGTGGGTTACCAGTGTGCGGGTGTGATCAAGGAAGTTGGCGCGAGCGTGACGGACCGTGAGGTGGGGCAGGCGGTCGTTGCCGCGATGCCGTTCGGGTCGCACGCGGAGTTGGTAGCGGTGGCTTCGATGCAAACGTGGCCGGTGCCGAAGGGGATGGATCTGGCGCAGGCGGCGTGCATCCCGATCGCGTTTGGGACTGCGGACGACTGCCTGTTCGAGTTTGGGCGTCTGCAGGCGGGCGAGAGCGTGCTGATCCAGGCGGGCGCCGGTGGCGTCGGTCTGGCGGCGATTCAGCTCGCAAAGCGGGCGGGTGCGAGCGTGCTAGCGACGGCGTCGAACGACGAGAAGCTGGAGCGGCTGAAGGAGTTCGGGCTCGATCACGGAATCAACTACAAGTCGGGCGACTTCGTGCCGGAGGCGAAGAAGCACACCGGTGGGAAGGGCGTCGACCTCGTCGTGGACTCGGTGGGGACGACGCTGGCGGGAAGCATCGCCTCGCTGGCCTACCACGGGCGGGTGATATCAGTGGGGAACGCGGGTAGGGCAGAGGAGAGGTCACTCGACATAACAACGTTAAGCGAACGCAACCTTTCGTTTACGTCGGTGTTCTTCGGCGGGTCGATGCTGATGGAGCCGGCGCGGGCGCGGGCGATGGTGCAGCGGCACATCGAGGACGTGAACGATGGAAAGCTGAAGGTCGTGATCGACAAGACGTTCCCGCTGTCGGAGGCGGCGGCGGCGCACGAGCACATCGAGAGCCGGAAGGTGTTCGGTCGGGTGGTGCTGGTTCCGTAAACAGATCGAAGATCGTCTCGATAGCATATTGACAATCGTCTATATATCCCTTATAGTTGGGCCATCATGACGATAGAGCTAAGGGAAACAGCACCGGCGAACCCTTGCTGCGAGATCGAGGCGGAGCACGTCCATAGCGAGGACTCCGAAGGTCTCCAGCAAGCCGCGGCCACGTTCAAGGCGCTGTCGGACCCGACGAGGCTTCGGATACTGAAGGCGATATCCGGTACGGATGAGCTGTGCGAGTGCAATATCGTACCGACGTTCGGGCTTTCGCAGCCGACGATCTCGTACCACCTGAAGATCTTGCGCGAGGCGGGCCTGGTGCGGTCTGAGCGTCGCGGGCAGTGGGTGTACCACCGGTTGAATGAGAAGGCGCTCTTCGGCGTCGTACGGAATCTGACGGAGATAGCGGAGTAGGGCACAGCATGCTGTGCCTCTACAGTGGAAATCGAGAACGGTCGATATAAGGAGGTTACAATGACGACGGATCAAGGGATCAAGGAAGAGGTACGCAAGCACTACGCCTCGAGGGCGAAGCGCGCTGAGGCGAAAGCAGACACCTGTTGCGGCTCGAATGATCCGGCCGCCAGCGGGATCAGTTCGCACCTCTACACGACGGATGAGCTGAAGGATCTACCGCAGGAGGCGGTCGTGGCGTCGCTTGGCTGCGGAAACCCGGTGGCGGTCGCCGAGCTGAAGGAAGGGGAGGTCGTCCTCGACCTCGGTTCGGGTGGTGGCATCGACGTGTTGCTTTCGGCGCGACGGGTCGGGTCGAAGGGGAAGGCGTACGGCTTGGACATGACGGACGAGATGCTGGACCTCGCTCGAAAGAACGCCGCGAACGCCGGCGTGACGAACGTCGAGTTCCTGCGCGGCGAGATCGAGAACATCCCGCTGCCGAGCAATTCAGTTGACGTGATCATCAGCAACTGCGTGGTGAACCTGTCGCCGGATAAGGACGCGGTACTGCGCGAGGCGCATCGAGTGCTGAAGTCGGGTGGGCGGTTCGCGGTAGCGGACATCGTCACCCGCGGCGAGATGCCGGAGGAGCTGCAACACAGCCTGGAGCTGTGGGCCGGCTGCATCGCCGGTGCGCTGGAAGAGAACGACTACAAGTCGAAGCTGACGGCGGCTGGGTTCGAGAATGTCGAAGTGGATGTGATCCGTGAGTACACAGCTGATGATGCTTCGAGCTCGGGATTGAGCGAGCTGATGGGCAAGTACGCGAAGGAAGGCGAGGATGGACTCGGCTTCATCAGCGCCATCGTCCGCGCGCGGAAAGCGGGCGGCGAGAGTGCGGCGTTCGAGCCGATCGAGGTGGTGGCGAAAGACGGGGAGGCCTGCTGCGGCCCCGATTGCTGCTAGGAAGAGTAAGGTAGACGAAAATCGGCCCGAGCTCGGTTCAGGGGCCGGTTTTCTTTCGCGCGTTGCCGCGGCTGCGGCGACGCTGGGGTTCCGACCGGTCGATGAGCTAGTCGTGTTCGAGCGGGACTAGCTCTTCTTGGCGGCCTTGGCGCGCTCGGCGTCGATCAGCTCACGGCGGAGGATCTTGCCGGAGGCGGTCTTGGGGATCGCGTCGACGAACTCAATCTCACGTATCTTCTTATACGGTGCGACGCGTTCGGCGACGAAGGCCATTAACTCGTCGACGGACGGCTTCTGGTCGGGTTTGGCCATGATGAACGCCTTCGGCACCTCGCCGGCCTCGGTGTCGAGCTTGGGGATGACGGCGGAGTCCATGACGCCGGGGTGCTCGAGCAAGACGGCCTCTAGCTCGGCGGGAGCGATCTGGTAGCCCTTGTACTTGATCATCTCTTTCTTGCGGTCGAGGATCGTGACATAACCTTCCTCGTCGACCTCGACGATGTCGCCGGTGTTAATCCAGCCGCCGCCGGGGAGCGTCTCTGCCGTGGCTTCGTCGTTGTTCCAGTAGCCCTTCATGACTTGCGGGCCGAAGGTCTGGAGCTCGCCAATCTCGCCGGGGCCCAGTTCGCGGCGGTCGTCCAGTGAGACGACTCGCTGGATGGTGTCTGCGACGGGCGGGCCGACGGTCTCGGGCTTGATGCGGTGGCCTGGGTTGACGTTTGTGACAGGGCTGGTCTCGGTCATTCCGTAAGCCTGAAACACGGTAGTGTTGATGGCTTTGGCGGAGGCCTTCGCCACCTCAAGCGGCAACGGTGCAGCTCCGCTGACGACGGTGGTGAGGGTTGAGGTGTCGTATTTGCCGATGTCGGGAAAGTTGGCGAGGGCCATGAGCGCCGGTGGCACTGCGAAGAGGGTTGTGACCTTGTGCTTCTGGATGAGGTCTAGGCAGAGGTCGGGGGCGAAGCGAGGCATCACGACCTGGGTGACGCCGTGGGCGAAGCCGCAGGCCATGAGGACGACCATACCGTAGATATGGAAGAAGGGGAGGAAGTCCAAGTAGATGCTGTAGCCATCGGCGATGCCGGTGGTCAGCGTCTGGCGGACGTTGGACACGAGGTTGTAGTGGCTTAACATAACACCTTTTGGCAATCCGGTGGTGCCGCTGGAGTAGGGCAGGGCGGCGAGGTCTTCCTTGGCGTCGATCTGGACTGGCTTCGGGTCATTCGGGGATTCGGCGGCGATCTTCCAGAGGTCCTCGATCGGGATTGCGTATTTTAGGCCAGGGAGCTTAGAGCGGGCGGCATCGACGGCGGGCATGAGAGGGGTCATGGCGAAGATCGCCTTGGCGCCGCAGTCTTCGAGCTGGTGCATGATCTCGCGCTCTTTGTAGAGGGGGTTGAGGGTGGTGACGACGCCGCCGGCGAAGAGAGTGGCGTAGAAGGCGATGAAGTACTCGGGGGAGTTGGCGGAAAGGATGGCGACACGATCGCCTTTTTCGATTCCCTGGTCCTGCAGATGGCGACCCATGCGGCGGCTGGCCTCCCACATCTGGGCGAAAGTGTGGACCTGGCCTTCGACGGTGATGAAGGCGGGGCGGTCGCTAAACCGCTCGGCGGACGGGGCGAGCAGGTCCGTGAGAGAGATCTCGGGGTATGGCTTTAGCGAGTACCAGGGGCTATGAAACTCCATCGGTCTCCTTTCAGATCAGGCGGTGGATCTTTGGCAAACGGCATGGTAGCGGCGACCGTGCTTGCTTGGCGTTCTCGTCGTCCATTCGTGGCGGAGGGCTCAATCGTTAATCGCCAAGGAGCGTCGGGTATCCGAGGCCGACGATGTCCTCGACGTACTCGGAGCGCCAGCCGGGGTTCTGGACCGGCAGGCTGCGCTCGCGGAACCAGCGATGGAGGCGCAGGTACTGCTCCTCTAGATAGCGGCGCCAGTTGTCTTCTTCCTTGAAGAGGGCGGGGTCGACATCCTCGAGGCGCACGACAGGCCCACGGGCGTTCCCGAAGGGGCGCTGATGCTGGGCGTGCGCATCTTCTGAGATGTCACCTCGACGTGAGCGCCGTCTCCTCGATGCGACGGTCCGGCGACCGCTGTGAACCAGCAGTTACAGCGGAGGTGTCAACGGCGCATCGCACATCGCCTGCTTTCGTGCGCCTAGCGACCACAAGTTCACCAAGTCCGAGGGGGTGAGCGCTGGCATGCCACCTGCAAAGGTTTCGGCTCGACCCAACCACGAAGGAGTGTCGAGCTGTGTTTCACCTCAAACGGATCCCGCTGGCGTGCGCCGCGCTCAGCTGCCTCGTCACCGCGGGCAGCGCCCACGCGCTCCCCGTGGCGCGCGGTGAAGTCGCGGAACTTCTGGTTGGAGAGCGCCTTGATCGGGGCGGTATAGATGATCCTGCGCCCGTCCATGAACGCGTGCTCGATGGCGTAGTCCGCAACCAGCGTTTTCCCGGCGCCGGTGGGCGCGGCCACAATCACGGAACGGCCCGCGTCGATGGCCTCGATCGCGCGCTGCTGGAAGGAATAGAGGCGCTTGCCTCGAAACGACGTTGCCGTGCTCACTGCAGAGCCGCTATTGTGGCCTTTCATGCGCAGCATAACCGCCGCCACCCTGATCCTGATCGCCGGCTGCCGCGGAGGCGCCTTCGGGCCTGGCGCGTCGCTGAGCTACGCCCAGTACCACAGCCTGGAAGAGGGCATGAGCGCAAAGGCGGTGATCGCGGCGCTCGGCAAGCCCGCCGACGCGCTCGAGCAGGACGG
>JACZRQ010000109.1 GCA_022574655.1 Chloroflexota bacterium | reverse complement strand
CCCGATCGCCATCGCCGGCCCGAACGCTCCCAGTCCCATCGCGACGCCGGCCCCAAGGAACTTCATTCCGTCATCGGTGATTGCGAACGTCGTCTGGCCTTCCTGCGCGGCCTGCCTCAACGCCTCCGCCAGCGGGGGCACCAAGGCCAACAATACATCCATTTTCGTTTCCTCCCTTTACTTTGCTTATGCTTCGATTTTCGTCATTTCTGTGTGAGGCTCGGCCTCACTCTCATGATCGTCATGCGCCGTCACCGCCATAACACCGAACACCACCGTCAGCATCGCGAAGATGAACGCCTGGATCACCCCCACGAATATCTCCAGCCCGTAGAAGATCACCACCACCAGCGGCGTCATGAACGTGAACATCAGGATCACCACCTCACCGGCGAACATGTTGCCGAAGAGACGGGCGGTAAAACTCAATAGCCGCACAACTTCCGAGATGAACTCCAAAAATCCCACGAAAAACGCGATCGGGCTACTGAAGTTAAGGAACTTCTTCCCGTATCTGAACAACCCCAACGTCGAGATCCCCCAGAACTCCACCGCTATCATCGACACGATCGCCAGCGCCATCGGTGTGTTTATATCGGTATTCGGTCCCCGCAAGAGCGGAAGCAGCTCGCCCACGGTCTTGCCATCTTCCTTCGCCTGTTCGAACTGCTCGTGCGCGTCCGCATCTTCCTCGTCGATCGATTGGCCGCTGAAGCTGCTCGGGCTGGACAGCCCCACGTAGGCAATGTCCAAGCCGCCTACAGAGGCGTTCTCCATCACAAACCCGTGCTCTTCTTCCTGCACCACCCCAATTACGTTGAAGAGCGGCATCAACGACAACCAGTTGGAGAAGAGAATGAAGAAGAAGATCGTCGCCACCACCGGGAAGAAGCGGCGTCCGTTCTTCTCCCCCGCTACGTTCTCAACTATGCCGTAAAACGCCTCGACCACCGCCTCCACCACGTTCTGCGCGCCGCTCGGGACCAGGTCCCAGCGTCGCGTCACCAAGAAGACACCAATGAGCATGAAGCCCACGACCAGCCACGAAGTAATCATCGTGTTCGTGAAGCTGATCCCACCGGCGTCGAATATCGTCTCCGGCTTGATCGTGATATGAGGTGTCGGGCCCCGGAAGAACACAAAACCAACGAGCGTCAGGGCGATCAGAAGTACGACGACTAGCCTGCCGCGACTAAGCACCGTTCGCGTCCCTTCCGGTCACGTTATCGCCCGTAAACTGAACTAGCAGCTTGTAGCCCCCATAACTGGCCACCAGAAGTCCGATGGCCAAACCCACCAGTGCGAACAGAGGCGTCATTCCGACCCACCCATCGACGAGGAATCCCAACCCCGTCCCGCCGACAATGCTGATCGCGAAAAACCATCCTATCCCTAGCAACCTCAGCGCCTGAACCATCACTCACCGGCCCTCATCTTTGATGCGAATTCGGTCCGGGGCGACCTCTGTTTTCGCCAATTGCGCAGAATATCACAATGTGCTCTTACCGTCCAACCAAAGGCCGGCTCGAATCACCCAGCCAACCTCTCTCCACCGCTGGGAAGACCACTCACGATACAAATCCCGGGCTCACGGCCCGGGACAACTCTAACCACCGCCTCGACGCTCCTACTTCTTACCGAAATCCTCCAGATCGAGCCCCTCAATAACGTCTCGGAACGGACTCAACTTCTCCAGCTCCTCCGCTGAGACCTCTTTCTGATCGTCCGGCCCCCCTCCCGCCAGCCCTTCCAGCCCTTGCCCTTCTTCGTCGAGCCTTACGCCAGCCTTATCGAGCACCGACTCATCGGCAAAGATCGGCACCTCAGAGCGAACGGCCAGCGCGATCGCGTCGCTTGGACGCGCATCAACCTCGAGGCTCCGCTCACCCACCTTCAGCATGATCTTCGCGAAGAAAGTGTCGTTCGAGAGATCGTTGACGAACACATACTCCACCTGCGCACCCAGGTCGTCGATCACCTTTCGCAGAAGATCGTGTGTCAGGGGGCGCGCTACAGAGACATCCTGCAACCGAACGGCAATAGCATCAGCCTCGGCCGGACCAATCCAAATTGGCAGAAAGCGATCAGACTCTTTCTCTTTGAGAATGACCACCCGTTGGTAGTTGGTCAAACTCACTCTTATGGACTCAATGGTCATCTCGACCACGCTGCCACCTCCCGTTGACGATGCATCAAATTCTAGCTCTCGCCGTTCGAGCCCGTCAATCGATTCGCACCCGTCAGGTCGATACCTCCCCCGGCTCCCGGGACTCCCGTTCCCCCTCGCCTTCATCACCATCTTCACGGCCCACCCGAGAACTGATGAACGCCATCCCGCCCACCAGCGCCCCCAGGATGAGAAGCACGAAGGCGATGCCAACCTCGTCTGTGACCACACCCACCACCAGCAACGGCAGTAAAGAGATGAAGTTCGCGGACACAACCTGTGTCGCAAATATACGCCCTCGCATCTCCGCCGGCGCCCGCTCGTGCAGCACAGTCTGGGCCGGCGCGTTGAGCAGCGCATAAGCAAATCCCATCGGCGCCGCTATCGTCATCGCCATCAGCTGCAGCAGCGAGATCCGCAGCAACTCCGCGAGCTTGGTGGAACCCGGCGCCTGCCTCGTCACGTCCGCGAGCGGCTCCACCAACGCCAGCAACGCTAAACACACTGCGATGCCGGTCAGACCGATAACAACAGTGCGGTTCTTCCCTCTCGACGTGAACCACGGCAGGAACCGCAGCCCGACCAGCGCCCCTATCCCGGTTGGCGCAAATACCAGCGCCGCTGCCTCCGGCGCCTCATCCAACACGTCCAACATGAAGCGCGGTATCAGAATCGCGAAAAGCAGCACCAGCGTGCTCGCAAGAATAAGTTGGCTCAACGCCAGGAACGAATACCGGTCTGACACCAGCACCTGCCAGCTCTCCCGAAAATCCGTCGGAATCCCTCCGAAAATCGTGCCCTGCGGCAACTTCTCGGCCGTCTCCTCGTAGCCGACGCTCAAGCGCGCTGCAAACGCCGCCGCAAGTACGAACAACACCGCCCCGGCGATGAACGCCCCGTCCGCGCCGGCAGTCTGAAGAATCACCGGCGCTAGAAACACGATTCCCGCGAGTTGCGAAGCCGTGAGTGTGAAATTGTACAGGCTGTTGGCGGCGACCAATCGCTCCTTCGGAACAATTGAAGGGATTAGCGACACCACTGCCGGATTGAAGAACAGACCAGCCGTCGCGAACGCCATCGCGATCCCATAGATGATCCACTCGTCGCTATGAAAGAAGAGAAATACTATACAACCGCCCGCACGCAAGAGGTTGCTGATAACCAGGACCGAGTCCTTCCTGGTCCTGTCGAGAATCACGCCGACGATGAAACCCAGCGGAATCGACGGCAGGATAAAGCTGAGCACAAGAAGGCTGGTCTTGACCGATGAGCCCGTGATCGCCAGGACGACTACCAGCAGGCTGAAAAGGATCGCGTTCTGCGCCGTCTGTGCCAGCCCCTGGCTCGCCCACAAGGCAAAGAACTTGGGGTCGCTTAGAAGCCCCCGTGAGCGGACTGCCTCTGTGACGCTAGGCTCGTATGCTCCCAATTACGCCCCGGCAGTCCCTTCACTCACCTCTGGACCTCGCTCGATAAACGTCTTCACCCTCTTCTCGAACACCGGCCGCTCCAACAGCACCCTTCGGCCGCACGTCTTGCACTTCATTCCGATATCAGCGCCCAGACGCACGACTTCCCACTCATAGCCGCCGCAGGGGTGCACCTTCCGCAGGCGCACGACATCCCCCAACCTTATCTCCATGACCATGGGTGCTACTGGCCAGACGACCGCCTGCCGTTGCCTCCGGCCAGCGCCGCCTCGCGCATCACGTTGATTCGCCCGCGGATCTTCAGCGCCTCGTTCCGCGCCGCTTTCGCGTAGTGGTCGCCCCGCCCCGCGTATAGCACGCCGCGCGAGGCGTTGACGATGAACCCGCCGCCGGAGTCACTCATAGCCGCCTCAACCGTCGCTTCCAGGTCGCCTTCCTGAGCGCCGACGCCCGGCAGCAACAAAAGGATATCGGGGCACACCTCTCGTACCCGCTCGATCTGCTCCGGCCACGTCGCGCCCAGCACCAACCCCGCATTACCATGCTCGTTCCATGTCCCCACCTTCTCTGCCAGCGCCAGGTACAGCGGCCGCCCGTCGCTCAACTCCAGGTCTTGGAAGTCTTCGGCGCCCACATTCGAACTCCGACACCAGACGAAGACACCCCTGTCGTCGTAGTCCAGGAACGGCTGCACCGCATCGCGGCCTCCGTAGCCGTTAACCGTCACCGCGTCAAACCCATACTCGTTGAAGATAGCGTCTGCATAGAACCGAGCCGTGTTGCCGATGTCACCCCGCTTCGCGTCCGCGATGACCGGGATGTTGGCCGGCACGTAGGTGATCGATTCCAAAAGCGTCTGCATTCCTTCGATTCCGAGCGCTTCAAAGAACGCAAAGTTCGCCTTGTATGCGCAGACGATGTCCTTGGTCGCCTCGATGATGTCACGCAGGAACGGCACCACATCCTGATGCGGCATTCGCTCCGGATCGGGGTCCAGACCGACGCAAAGATAGCTGTTGTTGGACTCAGTGGCAGCCCGAAGCTTCTCAGCAAACACTCACGGGGTCTCCTTGCTTGGCGCCACAATCAATGAGGGGTCACGGCCCAGCGCGCGTGCGTGCTTCGCGCGTCAGCCGACTCTCCGGCATATTATAGTCGCGTATGCGCACCGTCAAGGAACCATTCCCATTCGCCTCGAGCTAGCACTACTCCCCGGTCAGGCCACCGAATACGCAGCTTCTGTCTGCATTATCGTCGATGTCCTCCGTGCCTCATCGAGCATCATCGCGATCCTCGATCGCGGTGCCGCCCGGGTACTGGCCGCCCAAAACGTCGAAGCCGCCCGCGAATTACACGCGCGCTTTCCGGACCACATCCTCTGCGGCGAGCAGAACGGCCTCCCTCCGGAAGGCTTCAGCTGCGGCAACTCCCCCAGCGAGTTCTCTCGCCTCGACTTCACCTCGAAATCCCTCATTCTCGCCACCTCAAACGGCACCCGCGTCCTCTCTGCCGTCGCTGAGAGCGGGGCCAGCGTACTCATCGGCGGCACCCTCAACCGCACCGCGGTCGCTCGAGCCGCCCTTGAGGTCGCCTCCCAGCATGCCCTCGACATCACCATCGTCTGCTCCGCCGCCCACGGCGGCTCGACTTTCGTGCTGGAGGACGCGCTCGGCGCTGCTGCGATCGCCGACGCCGCCGCGGCCGCCGACCCGTCGCTGCAGCTATCGGACGCCGCCCGCTTCGCCCGTGACGCCTTCCTACAATCAGCCGCCGACGTACCCGCCGCCATTCGCTCCGCCTACCACGCCCAGGAGCTCGTCGATATCGGTCTCGCCGACGATGTCTCCTACTGCTCACAAGTGGACGAATCCGGAACCGTCCCGATGCTCGAACGCGGCGATGAGGGGCTCCTTATCCTCCGTCCATATGCTCGGTTGCCCCAAAATTAGCGGGTGCTATACTACCCTAGGTGACAAATTTCACATAGTTTCTGGTGGCCGGATTCGCGCGAATCCGGCAGCTCTCAGGAGAGAGCCTCACATTAGGAGGTCCACACGATGCCCCACATCATCTGTCTGGCCAAGCAAGTGCCGGACCCCGAGACCCCCGCTGCGCAGTTCAAAGTTGACGAGGCAGCGAAGAAGGTCATCCCAGTGCCCGGCATCCAGCCCGTTCCCAGCCAATTCGACACCATCGGCGTCGAGGCTGCACTGCGTATCAAGGACGACGTCGCCGACACCATCATCACCATCGTCAGCCTCGGCCCTGACTCCAACCGCGACACCATCAAGCACTCCCTCGCAATGGGCGCCGACGAAGGCGTCCACATCAACGACCCGGCAGTCAACGACAGCGACCACTGGGCGACTGCCGAGACTCTCGCCGCCGCCATCAAGAAACTTGAGCCCTACGACCTGATCATCGCCGGCCGCCAGGCCGTCGACTGGGACATGGGCGTCGTCGGCACTACCATTGCCGAGATCCTCGACCTCCCCTCGGTAACGATCGCCAAAGACGTGAAGATGGCCGACGGCACCGTCACCGTCGAGCGCGTTCTCCTCGACGGTTTCGAGACGGTCGAAGCGCCCACACCCTGCGTCGTCACCGTCAGCAACGAACTCGGTGAGCCGCGCTACCCGCAGCTCCGCCAGATCATGCAGGCCGCCAAGAAAGAAGTTAAGACCTGGACCATCGCCGACCTCGGCATCGACACGCCCCAGAATCGAACCACCCTCGAGGCGCTATTCGTGCCCGATACCAGCATCGAGACCGAGTTCATTGAGGGCGAATCCGCCCAGGAGATAGGCGAAAAGCTCGCCGTTCGCCTCAACGAAGAAAAGCTCATCTAGGGATAGAGAACAGGGAGATAGAACGATGGCAAGCGGAGTACTCGTTTTCGGAGAAGCAACGGATGACGGCGGCCTCAATCCCGTCACCAAAGAACTTATCGCCGCCGGCTCCAACCTTGGCGGCCCCGTGACCTGCGTCCTCGCCGGCACGGGCGTCGAAGGCCTCGCCCAGGAGTGCGTCGCGGCGGGCGCAGGCAAGGTGATCGTCGTCGACGATCCCATCCTCACGCCCTACCAAGGCGACGCCTACATCCCGATGGCCGAACGCATCACCAAGGAAGTCGACCCCTCCGTCCTCCTCATGGGACAGACCATGATGGGCCGTGACCTCGCCCCCCGTCTCGCGCAGCGTTTCAGCACCGCCGTCGCCATGGACTGCATGGCGCTATCCATGGATGGCGACCAGCTCATCGCCGAACGCCCCTGCTACGGCGGCAGCGCCCGCGCCAGGTACAAGATCAACGGAACGCCACAGATGGCCACCCTCCGCGCCAAGGCCGTTGAGCCGCTCGCGCCGGACAGCTCCCGCCAGGGCGAAATCGTCAGGCAGGACGCCGGTGTCACAGCCGATCAGGTACGCACCAAGATCACCGACCGCCGCAAGGAGAAGGCCGAAGGCGTCCGGCTCGAGGACGCGACCGTCGTTATCAGCGGCGGCCGAGGCCTTGGCGGACCGGAAGGATTCAAGGAGCTCGAAGACCTGGCGGAGATCATGGGCGGCGCCGTCGGCGCCAGCCGCGCCGTTTGCGACCTCGGCTGGTATCCAGTGCCGACGCAGGTCGGCCTCACCGGCAAAGTCGTCACGCCCGACCTCTACATCGCCGTCGGCATCTCCGGCGCCAGCCAGCACATGGCCGGCATCTCCTCCGTCAAGAACATCGTCGCCATCAACAAAGACGCCGACGCCAACATCTTCAAAGCCTCCCGCTTCGGCGTCGTCGGCGACTGGAAAGAGATCTTCCCCGCCTTCAAGGAGAAGGTCCGCGAACTAAAGTCCGCCTAACTCCGAGCCAGCGCACCCAACCGCCGCCGCGGTAGGTCGAGACGCGGCCGCTTCGCGTAGCGGGATTCGAGCCGGGGCGCCAAGCTTCGCCGAGGGCACCGATCCCCTCGGTCGCACCGGGGGTCCCAGGGGGCGAAGCCCCCTGGCTCTGGAAGGGTGGGCGGGTGGGCACATTTTTCATCCCGAGCGAAGCGAGGGATCTCATTGGGGCGGGGCCGGGGCGGGCCACCTAGCAACAACTCTCGCCGTCGATCGCGTCCCGCACACGAATCAACCCCCTGAACCAGCAACCCAGCCGGAAACACCCCTGCACCACGCCCCGCTAACCGCTAAGCTCCCCCCATGACCACCTCAATCCGCAAAGCCACCCCCTCCGACGAGGACGCCATCGTCAACCTCATCCACGAACTCTTCGAACCACCCGGTGGCGTTCCCGCCGGCTTCACCGAGGAACGCGCCCGCGAAGGCGTCCGCTACGCCCTCGACAACCCCAGCTCTGACATCCTCCTCGCCGTCGAAGACGACACCGTCGTCGGCATGGCCTCCGTCTACAAAGACTACTTCTCCATCCGCGACGGCTGGCGCACCTGGCTCCAGGACCTCGTCGTCACATCGGAACGTCGCAGCAGCGGGATCGGCTCCGAACTACTGAGCGCCGCAGCCGACTGGGCCCGAGGACACGGCTGCACGCACCTCGACCTCGCCTCCGGCCTCGGCCGAAAAGACGCCCACCGCTTTTACGAACGCGAAAGCATGCTCAAAGCCTCCTACGACTTCCGCCTCCAACTCGATCAGTAGCCGTGGTTTCGGAACCTTAGCGCTGACCCATGACGCTTGACCCTTCGACCCCCACTGTCGGGCCTTGACCCTCGACCACTTAACCCTTGACCCTTACCCCACCATGCACAAAATCGGACTAACCGGCGGCATAGGCAGCGGTAAATCAACCGTCGCCAAACTCCTCGAACGCGGCAACGACCCGCTCCACGCAGGACTCCCAGGTGAATTGCCGCGCACGCCGGCGACCTTTTTCGATCAGATCGCAACGGACGCGATCACCGCGGTCGAGGGCTTCATGAATAACATGGGGAACTCCGGTGTGGCGTGCCCCGCTTCCTCTAAGTGAGACCGGTAATTAAGGCCTACCCCGATCACCTTCGATGGCTCCACGGGGGCGAGAAGTCGCACGTCACCTAGCACCGCAACTTGCCGGCCTGTCTCGGGCCTGTCGAACGGAGATCCAACCAGCTCCCGTATTGAACCGTCCGGCTCGAGCACACCGTGCTTTACCCCGCCGTTCGCCGCGTATCTCAGTATCTTCAATGCCCGCCTCCAATTCTATACACGTGCA
>JACZRQ010000108.1 GCA_022574655.1 Chloroflexota bacterium | reverse complement strand
TGCGCCCCATCTGCTGGGCACGGCGATTTACGGCCTGCCCGAGATTCACCGGGAGGCCATCAAAGCGACCAAGCTGGTGGCCAATCCGGGCTGCTACCCCGCGGCAGCGCTGCTGGCCTTGGCCCCGGCGGTTCGGGAGGGCTTGGTGGCCGACGATATCATCATCGACGCCAAGTCGGGCATCTCCGGCGCGGGACGAGGCGGCCAGTCCACCAATATCATGGACCAGTATTCCGAGGCCAACGAGAACGTAGTTGCTTATGGACTTGACGGCCACGGCCACCATCCGGAGATCGCGCAAGAGATCGCCGGCCTTCGGGAAGCCAGCAGCGCCAAGGTCACGTTCGTCCCCCATCGCGTTCCCATGACCCGGGGCATTCTGGCCACCTGCTACGCGCCGCTCACCGACGAGAGCATGGGCAAACAAGCAATCTGGGACATGTACCATGAGTTTTACCGCGGTGAGCCCTTCGTCAAAGTGACGCGGGAGCCCCCGCAAACCAAGCACACTCTGGGTTCCAACTTCTGTTTGGTTTATCCTACCGTGGACTTGCAGGCCGGGCGGTTGATTGTGGTGAGCTGCCTGGACAACCTGGTCAAGGGAGCCGCCGGCCAGGCCGTGCAGAACATGAACCTGATGTGCGGGCTGCCCGAAGACATGGCTCTGGAGTCGCTGGCCCTCTATCCATGAGCGACGGCCGTGAGCGACATCCGTGGCGGTAAAACAACGATTGTAGTAAGATAGCCTCGTGCCCCGGTCGTCTTGTTGCTTGAGCGAAATCCGTGAAGCCATAACAACTAGCCGTGGCCGATCATTGGCGTCTTATTATCTAATGTCGCCTCTCTAACACCCCGATTCGCTTACATCAGCAGGGCGGCGGACGAGAATATAGCGCACCCTTGTCGTCACGAAATTGTCACGGCGGGTCATTCATTAGGTAAGGAGTGTCTATCTTGAGGCAACCTGAGCACGTATCTGGAGGAACATCGGTCGTTACGCGAGCGAACCGGATGTATTTTTGAGCCCATACAGGCAGCGCCGCACCCTTCAACATGAGCATCACTGTTGTGCGCTCACTTGCACCGAAGACACGGTCTCCACAACACTTCCCGCCCGCCGCCGATAGTGCCGGATCAATTCTGCACCGACGTCGTAGCCTAGCTTGCTAGAAGAGGCGGTCAGCGGGCCGGAGTCTGGGTCGGCGGGACGAACGGGAGAGGACGAGAAGCTGGTGGCGGAGGGCGAGGTTCTCCAACACGAGTTCCCGCCGGATGCTCAGGGCATTACACAATGCGGAGCAGAAGAGCAGGAGATAGGCGATCAGGGTAGGGCCTCCTTTCGAGATGGACGACCTCAGACTGCCCCGAACGGTAGATGGTAGTCAATCACTGGATGCGGATGAGTTTTGAGCCCCCACACCCCGGCGTCCTCGACGACAACGGCGATGCGGCGAACGCCCGCGATCTAGGGGAGCGACGCGAGCGCTCGGTCGATGCGCTGATCGCCGAGTTAGAGTCGGACGGCGAGGAGTGGCAGCGCCTGCTGGGCGAACTGGGAGAGGGCGACGCGCATAGACACTTACCGACGTTCCCGCTGAGCTTGGGCGAGTACCTGCGTCTGATGACGACACATGATCTTGACCACTTGGCGCAAATGCGGATGGCCTTGGAGGAACAGCGATGACGCAGCCGACGTTTTCGGCGTCGGCGGAGCCGCTCGTGGCGGAGCTGCGAGCCGCCTGTGCAGATTGTCGAGGTGGCGAGATTCTCATCCCCGAGCCACTGCGCCACCTCCTCACCGGCACGGAGCTCGTCGAGGATCGTGGCGCGCCGTGAATCAAGAGATCGATGCGTTCGCGCTCGACGAAGACGACGGCTCGCAGAACACATAATCAGCCGACCGTGGCATCCATTGAACTCGACGAACGCCGGGCCATATTCGTAGTCTCCGGCACCCAGGGTGCAGGCAAGACGACGGTATCGTCGCTGCTCGCTCGCCGATTTAAGCGGGGCGTCCGCGTGAGTGCCGACGACCTGCAGAAGATGATCGTCTCCGGCACTGAGTGGCCCGTCGCGGCACAAACCACGCTCAACAGCCCTGACTTCGACGACGAGGTGGTCCGACAGCTCCGCCTGCGCCTCCACAATATGTGCCTGCTCGGACGCTCCTTCTTCGACGCCGGATTCGCAGTGGTCCTCGACGACATTATTGTCGGCGACCGGCTCGCCGACCTGCGTGCGGAGCTGTCCGGCGTGGAGTTCCTGTTCGTGATGCTGAATCCCAGCAAGGAGGCTGTTCGAGAGCGCGAGCGTCAGCGCGGAACCGAGCTTTGGCGCGAATGGGAGTGGCTCACTGAGTCAGTCGAACAGGCCACACCTCGCGTCGGACTCTGGCTGAACTCGTCAGATCAGACGGCCGAAGAGACAGTCGACGAGATCATGAGCAAGGCGTGGGCCGAAGCGAAGCTCAGCTAGTCCGCGCGGTCGATCTTCTTCTTCAGGCCTTCGACAGGACACACGCGCTAGCGGGCGAGAGACCTCCCCCCTCCCCCCCCCTCCCCCCACCACGCTAGTCTCCGTGCTGTCCCTGATCGTGCTGTTGGAGGAGGAGTTGCTTGAGCCCCTCTAGTGCACGCACGGGAAGTCCCTCCTCACGACCAGGACCACCGCACTTCGGACATACCCCTAGCGGTGCCATCCGCTCCATGATCCGCGAGATATCTCGGCTGACCGTACTGGGATGCACGCCAAGGGCAACCGCTAGGCGCTTCTGTACTCCCCACCCATCAAGCCTCCCGAACCTCCCTGACGAGATCAGGTGTAGGAGTAGGGCGCGTCGGTCAGCCGCCTGTTCTTGACGCATCTTGTTGTATCGCCTACGTCCCGACGCCCTGCGATACACGGTCGACGAATCGGTCCGGGCTGTCCATGATCGCGTCATATCAACGTCGCTCTTCTTCGCGCTTGGAACGCTTATCGTGCGCGCTGATGCGTGTAGATCGCGTGCGCGCTTGTCCCGGACGCAAGCGTCTCTCTGTACACACTAAACATCGTTTACAGTGTTCCCCGTGTTCGACGTGTTTACAGTGTCTACGTGTTTGTATGTTTCATGTGTAAACTTCAGTATCTCGTCGTATGTAGAGAAGCTTCTCCCTGTCAAAGCGCGCGGGGTTAGGATCTAATGCTTCGACAGCGTCCCTCGCTTTGGCAAAATACAGAATCTGGTGATCAGGATTGACCGGGGCGAACCCGCCCGTAGGCCTGTGCTGTGAGGTGCCAAAATGCCATCCGTATCCCGTTGATTGATTACCATCTACCGTTCGGCGCAGTCTGAGGTACCAATCTATCCGATGGTTTACATCATGAATACGAGTGGCAGGCTGCCTGAGCCTCCCGTATGGATATTGAGGCCCACAGCCAGGAAATATAGGAACTCACAAAGAAGGTCCGCGATTCCGAAGCCGTACTGATCTGCACGTTGGCATGTGGCAGAATTACTTACGTTCATCGTCGCCTCTGGCCATCCTTCGTACGAATGGCTGAGAAGTTCCCACCCTATGCTCTGGATAAGGTTCGCGAGGTGCACTTGCCCTTTGGTCGTCATCAGCGTCAGGACATACCCTTTCCCCGGTGGGTCCCAGAGTCCTTACTGATTGCCTCAAGGTCATTATCAGCTCGAGAAGCTACTCAGGAAATCCAAGTATGGCTGAACCGGTATCGCGCTGCTTAACCGTTTCCCAAGCAGAGGGTCGCAGAATGGCTGGCTGCTTGACCTGTTTCAGATACGGATGACATTTTGCCCCCCGACACCTCCTTGGAGAAATATCGCCTCAGCGTTGGCCAAACTAACTCAGCGCGTCAACCCCCTCAAGATACGGATGACATTTTGCCCCCCTACACGTCTAAGAGTGGCGATAGAGCGATGGTTGGCTTGGTTCTCGCCATTGGTGGTGTCCTCCTCTCCACGGACATCACTCACTCTGTTGGCCACGAAAGTCAAGCACTCTTGACGATTCATGCACGGATGGCATTTTGGCACCCCGCAGCATCCGCCAGGCCAAGGTTCTGCCCTCGATAACGAGAAATAGGTACGAAAATACCTACCATCAGCGATGCCTCGGCGCGATCCAAGCCCAGATACTAGCGGCGCTTGCCGAGATAGTGCGGGCTGAGCCCGAAGAATGCCTCGGCTGCCTCCATGAGAGTCTCGCTGAGGGTTGGGTGGGGGTGGATGGTGAGGCGAAGATCGTCGAGGCGGGCGCCAATCTCCACGGCGAGGGCGCCCTCCGCGATGAGCTCGCCGGCGCCGCGGCCGACGATGCCGACGCCGAGGACGCGCTCCGTCCCCGGCTCCACGACCAGCTTTGTGACGCCCCGTGGACGGCCCATCGTGGCCGCGCGTCCAGAGGCGGTCCACGGATACCGGACTATTTCAACCTCCATCTGGCGCACTCGCGCCTGGGACTCAGTAAGGCCGCACCAGGCGACCTCGGGGTCGGTATAGACAACCGCTGGTATAGCCGCCGGTGCCCACACGACCGGCTCGTCAGCTATCGCTTCGACGGCGACACGGGCCTCGTGGGTGGCCTTGTGGGCTAGCATCGGTTCGCCAACGACGTCACCGATCGCGAAGATTGCCGGCTCAGAGGTGCGGCGCTGGCCGTCGATCTCTATGAAGCCGCGCTCGTCTACCTTAGCCTGCGTTGCCTCGAGGCCCAGGGCCGCTGAATTCGGGCGGCGGCCGGTCGCGATGAGGACGCGGTCGTACGCACGTGCTTCATCGAGATGGGCGCTCGATAGCTGTGCTTCGACGCCGTCTTTTCCCTCCCGCAGTTCGACGACTCGAGTATCGAGCAAGACGTCTTCAATGCGCTCCCTGATGGAGGCGTCGAGGACCTTCGTGAGGTCGGCGTCGGCCCCGGGCAGGAGCGAGCTGGTCATCTCGACTACGGTGACGTCTGATCCGAGGGCGGCATATACGGTCGCCATCTCGAGGCCGATGTATCCGCCGCCGATGACGAGCAGCCGCTCCGGAACCTCTGGCAGCCGAAGGGCTATGGTGGAGTCCCACACGCGGTTCGAGTCAATCTCGAGCGGCTCGGGGATGAGGGGGAGGGAGCCAGTGGCGACGATCGCGTAATCGAACTGGACGGTGGTGACCTCTCCGTCGAGCGCGACGTGGAGGGTGCGTGAGTCGATGAACCTACCCCGACCGTGGACGCGCTTGACCTTGCGGGCTGTCGCGATCTGGGCGAGGCCACTCGTCATTTTGCCGACGACCTCACGGTCTTTCCACTCGCGCAGACGATCGAGGTCGATTTCTGGTTCGCCGAAGGTTAGTCCCATGGCCCCGGCCTCGGCTGCGTCGTGAAGGAGTTCGGCCGCGTGCAGGAGTGCCTTGGAGGGGATGCAGCCATCGTAGAGGCAGACGCCGCCCGGATTCGGACGGTCGTCGATCAAGGTGACATCAAATCCGCGTTCGGCGGCGAAGAACGCAGCTGGATAACCACCGGGCCCCGCGCCAAGCACGGCGACACGCGGCGGGCGCGCCTTTCCGGCGCTGTCGTCAGCCACGCTAGCCCTCCAGCGCCATCAGCATCGGATTGCGGATCGCCTCTATGATCCAGGACATGAAGCGAGCGCCGTCTGCGCCGTCCAGCACGCGATGGTCATGACCGAAGGACAATGGCATGATTAGCCGCGGCGTGAACTCACTGCGCTCCTCGTCCCAGACGGCTGTTCGCTCGGCTCTGCCGAGTCCGAGGACAGCGACCTCCGGCCAGTTGATGATCGGATCGAAGTAGCCTGTTCCCAGGCTACCCAGATTGGTCACGGTAAACGTGCTGCCACGCATTTCCTCGAGCGTCAGCTTATTCCTGCGAGAACGCTCCGCGATCTCGTTGAGCTCCACTGAAATCTCAATGATGTTTTTCTCGTCAACGTTGTCGATCTTGGGCACCACGAGCCCGCGATCGGTATCAACTGCGACGCCAATGTGGACGTAATCCTTCAGGATCAGTTCCTGCGCCTCCGGATCGTAAGAGGAGTTTACTCGGGGGTGGGCGCGCAGCGCCGCTGCCACAACCTTCACCATCATCACGGAGATGGTGAGGTTGCCGCCGGCCCCGCGGGCTCGCTCCTTGTATTGCTGGCGCAGTTCCTCCATGGCGGTGATGTCCGCGTGGTACTGCAGATGGACGTGGGGAATCTCGGTCCACGATTGCGCCATGTTCCGCGAGACCGTTCGCCGGAGCCGGCTCAACGGTTCACGCGTGACGGGACCCCATTGCGCGAAGTCCGGGAGGGGCCGGAATTGCGCGCTCACACCGGGGCCCTCAGGCGAAGCGGAGCCACGCGTCAGAGCCTGGCGTTCGCGTGAGGCCAGCTTCACGTCGTCCTCGGTGATCCGTCCGCCGGGGCCGCTCCCTGCGACAGTGCTGAGGTCGACTCCTATCTCTCGCGCGAACTTGCGGACCGAAGGCGAAGCGAAGGTCGGGTGTTCCCCGGGCGCGGGGGTCACGGCCGGAGCGGGTGGTTCGGTCCGGCGCGGCTCTCGCTCTGCGGTGGGCGCCGGCTCTTCAGTGAGAGGTGGTGCCTCGTCGCGAGCCGCGGCTGCCGGTTGCTCTTCTTCAGCCCACGCCGGAGCCTCAGCTTGTTCTTCGGCGGGCGCCGGTTCCGCAGCTGGCATCTCCGTTGCTTCCTCTGGTTCGGCCTCGGTGGGCGGACCCGCGGCGGCGGGCTCGATCGTCATGATGAGCTGGCCGACCTTGATTGTGTCTCCCTCACTGACGTGTATCTTCGTGATGGTGCCGGCGATCTCTGCGGGTACTTCCAATGTTGCCTTCTCGGTTTCGATCTCGATCAGCAGCTGGGCCGCCTCGACGGCGTCGCCCTCAGAGACGAGTACCTTGAGGACATCTGCCTCCTCGATGTCCTCCCCCAGCTCGGGGAGCCTGAATTCAGTCACTGCTTGCTCCCGGTCGTCTTTTCATGAGGTCTTACACCGTTGCCGGATTCGGTCGCTCAACGTCAAGTTTCAGTCTCTGCCCTGCTTCGGTGGCGACGCTGGCGGGGATCTGCTCGTCGCGCGCGAGTGCGGACAGCGCCGCGAAGGCGATGTGCCGCGCGTCGACCTCGAAGTGGTCGCGGAGGGCGGCGCGAGTGTCGGAGCGGCCGAAGCCGTCGGTGCCGAGGGAGACGAAGCGAGCATCGACCCACTTCGCGAGACCATCCGGGAGCGCCTTCATGTAGTCGCTGGCCGCCACGACGAGGTTTGGCTGATCGCCAAGCTGCTCGACGAGATACGGCCGGCGCTCGGGCACATCTGGGTGCAGCACGTTCCAGCGATCGACTTCGATCGCATCTCGCCGGAGCTCCGTCCAGGACGTGACCGACCAGACATCGGAGGCGACGCCGAATTGCTCCGCGAGCAACTCCTGCGCTGTCAGAGCCTCATTCAGGATCGCGCCGGAGCCCAGGAGGTTTACCCTGGGCTGGCCTTCCTTTCCGAGCGAACGGAAGCGGTACATGCCGCGCATGATTCCCTCGCGCACGCCGTCGCCCTCGGGCATTGGTGGGTGGACATAGTTCTCGTTGCCAACCGTGAGGTAGTACATGCGCTCGGCGCCGTCGACGAACATCTCGCGGATGCCTTCCTCCAGGATCACGGCGATTTCGTAGGCGAAGGCGGGATCGTACGAGCGCATCGTTGGCACGACGGAGGCGAGCAGATGGCTGTGGCCGTCCTGGTGCTGGAGCCCTTCGCCGTTCAGGGTGGTACGCCCGGCGGTGCCGCCCACGAGGAAGCCGCGCGTCCGCGCATCCGCGGCGGCCCAGACGAGATCGCCGATGCGCTGCATGCCGAACATCGAATAGAAGATGAAGAACGGGATCGTGGTCACTCCCGACGTCATGGCGGACGTGCCAGCGGCGATGAACGAAGACATCGACCCAGCTTCCGTGATCCCCTCCTCGAGGAACTGGCCGTCTTTCGCCTCCCTGTAGTAGAGCAGGTTCGTCGCATCCACAGGCTCGTACGTCTGGCCAAGAGAAGAATAGATGCCGAACGAGCGGAAGAACGTGTCCATCCCGAACGTCCGCGCCTCGTCGGGCACAATGGGAACGATCCGTTTGCCCACCTGCTTGTCACGCATCAGCGCCGCGAGCACGCGGACGAGAACCATCGTTGTCGAGGCTTCGCGTTCGCCGGAGCCGCCGAGGAACTCGGCGAAGACTTCGGATGACGGCGGTTCGACGGTCGCGTTGCGGACGCGGCGCTGGGGGAGCGGGCCGCCGAGGGCGCGGCGACGCTCGTTCAGATAGCGAATCTCGGCGCTGTCCTTACCGGGCCGGAAGAGTGGCGCGCCCGCCACCTCCTCGTCCGACAGAGGGATGTCGAAACGGTCGCGGAAAGAGAGGAGTTCCTGCGTATTTAGTTGCTTCTGCTGGTGTGTGACGTTGCGGCCTTCGCCGGCCTCGCCCAGGCCGTAGCCTTTGATTGTGCGGGCGAGAATTACGGTGGGCGTGCCCTTG
This sequence comes from Chloroflexota bacterium, assembly GCA_022574655.1. GTDB lineage: Bacteria > Chloroflexota > Dehalococcoidia > SM23-28-2 > RBG-16-64-32 > JACZRQ01. Next base: position 319 of record JACZRQ010000108.1, on the reverse strand, counting down.
TTCTCTACGGCGGCGCGGTAGGCGGCGTAGACTTTGTGGGTGTCGTGGCCACCGAGGCGCAATCGCCACAACTCATCGTCACTGAGGTGGGCCACCACGCGCTCCAGGCGTGGGTCGACACCCCAGAAATGCTTGCGTATGTATGCGCCGCCGGCCACCGAGTACTTCTGGTACTCGCCGTCGACGACTGCGCCCATGCGGTCGACCAGGAGGCCGTCGTGGTCCTTGGCGAGCAAGGGGTCCCAGTCGCTGCCCCAGATGACCTTGATGACGTTCCAGCCGACGCCGCGGAAGACGGCCTCCAGCTCCTGAATGATCT
>JACZRQ010000107.1 GCA_022574655.1 Chloroflexota bacterium | reverse complement strand
ACCATGCCCGGCTTCGTCAGCCCCAACTCGGGGCCGATGATATGTACGATGCCCTGATGGTCGGAGTCCATCCCGTAGTACCGGATACCAAACTCCTCGCAGTTGTTCCCCAGCGCCTCTACCTGCTTGCGGGATACTTCGTCTTTGATCACAGGCCGGTCCGCCGTAGGTACGTTGTGATCGGCCGTCGCAACGGACAGGTCCGGACGTCGGACCTTGCGGCCGCTGAGCCGTAGCCCCTCGAACGCCTGCGGTGACGTCACCTCATGTACGAGATGAAGGTCCACGTATAACAGCGGCGGATTACCGCCCTCCTCGTGAACAATATGGGTGTCCCATATCTTTTGGAACATCGTCTTAGGCTTCAATCAATTCCCTCCAATTCGCCGTCGTATCTATCATACATTGGTCATCACGCGTCGAAGAATCGCGTAACCTTGCTTCCATAGATGCACGACGACGACATCCTCCACTCAATCGGCGATACGCCCCTCGTGGAGTTGAAACACTGCAGCCCGCGGCCCGATCTGCGCTTCTTCGCCAAGCTCGAAGGATTCAACCCCACTGGCAGCGTAAAAGATCGTATCGTCCGCGAGATGGTGCTACACGAGGAGGCCGCGGGCCGGCTAAACCCAGGCGACACGATCGTCGTCGCCTCCACCGGCAACACCGGCATCTCGTTGAGCATGGTCGGCCGCGCCCGCGGCTACCGAGTGCGCGTCGTCATGCCCAGGAACGTCTATCCAGAGATCGCTCGCACCCTCGAAGCCTACCGCGGCGAGATCGACTGGGTACCCGCCGACAGAGGAGTCCGGGAAGCGATTCGTGTTGCCCAGCAGCTTGCCGATGACAACGGTTGGGTGTGCCTCGACCAATTCTCCAGCCGTTACAACGTCGACGCGCACCGCAAGACGACTGGGCCTGAGATCGTGCGCGACCTCGATCGTGTCGACGCCTTCGTGGCCGGCCTGGGCACCGGCGGGACCCTCATGGGCGTCGGAGAGCGCCTCAAGGAGGCACACTCCCAAACACTCATCGTGGCCGTCGAGCCTCACCCCGGATACCAGGTCCAGGGGCTGAAGAGCCTCGCCGACGGGTTCGTGCCACCGATACTCGACTTCAACATGCTCGACTCCAAGATCCTCGTCCGCAGCCACCACGCTTTCCGCGCCGCCGCCGAACTAATGAAACGCGAGGCGATCTTCGGCGGCATCTCCTCCGGCGCCGTCCTTCACGCCGCCCTCAAAGTCTCGCCACGTATCCAGCGGGGAAACGTCGTCCTGCTCTTCGCCGACAGCGGTTGGAAGTACCTCGAAACGCGCCTGTGGACCGAGGAACCGCCGGGCGATGACGACGCCGAGAGCCTCGACGACACGATCTGGTGGTAGGTTGGCCAACCACCGGATCGTAGCCGCCGAACTGAAATCGACCCCTATATCAGTTCGTCTGGTTCGTTTCCGGTGTCGGGAATCGGCTGCTTCGAGTGCCCGTTCGAGCGAATGCAGGTGTGCCCGGACGCATCCATCGGCGCCTCACAGAGCGGACACAACGGCCGCCCGCTCGCGACAATCTCTATAAGCTGTGTCCGCAGGACCGCGCTCTGCTCCGCCGACAGCTTCGTCGACAAAATAGGGTCTGCGTCCTCGAACGATTCGATGTCGTACATCTGTAGAACCACCTTCTGGTCCCGGTGATCGAATCCCATCGACATGCGGCCGACCTTGAACTCGTGATTAGGCGACTCCGGAAAGCCCGCCATGTCCGGCGGCGACCCGGCCTCGTACTTGAGCTGCGCCAGCATCTGCTTCAGCGCGATCTGCAGAGCCATCACCTGCTCCTTCTCCACCCACAAAACGGCAAATTCGCCGCTCGCACCCTCTACACGCAAACGAAACGTGCGCTGGCCCGGCTCACCGAACGAATCGGCGTCTATCGCTCGCACATGGCCCAGGTCTATCGTCATCTGCCCTACAGGGCTCCGATTATACGCTGCTAAGAGCGGCCCTTGCTCGCCCGAGAGCGGATCCGAGCCCGCACGTGCTGCACAAGCTCGATCTTCCGCGGCCGCACCGCAGTCGGCGTCACCTCTAAACACTCGTCTTGCCGGATGAATTCCAGCGCCTGTTCCAGAGATCGCGTCGCTGGCGGAGTCATCCTTTCGGTGTTGTCTGAGCCCGCAGCCCGCATGTTTGTCATCTTCTTCTCCCGCGTCGGGTTCACGTTCATGTCCTCTGCGCGCGGCGTTTCACCGACGATCATTCCTTCATACACTTCCACGCCCGGTCCGAAAAACAGCGTTCCGCGATCCTGCAGGCTCACCAGCGCATACGCCGTGATCGAGCCGCGCCGGTCAGCGACCATGCTGCCCGTCTGTCGAGACCGGACCTCACCGTGCCACGGCTCGTAGCTATCGAATACGTGATGGAGCAAACCGTTCCCGCGCGTTTCCGTCATAAACTTCGCATGGAAACCGATCAGTCCGCGGGACGGAATGATATAGTCCAGCCGCACACGCCCTCCGCCCTGGTGAATGGTCTTCTGATGGCGGCCCTTGCGGGACGCCATCATCTCCATCACCACACCTAGATGCTCCTCCGGAATGTCAAGCGTCAGCGCCTCGACAGGTTCGTGCAGCTTTCCGTCGATCTCCCGCGTCACTACTTCTGGCCGGCCGACCGTCAGCTCGAAACCTTCTCTCCGCAGCATCTCCACAAGCACCGCAAGCTGTAGCTCACCTCGCCCCTGCACCGTCCACGCATCCGGACGGTCCAGCGGAAGCACGCGGATTGAGACGTTCCCGATCTGCTCCGCATCCAGCCTGTTCTTCAGGAGGCGGGCCGTCAGTAAAGTTCCTTCGCGCCCAGCGAACGGCGACGTGTTGATGCCGATCGTCACCGACAGACTTGGCTCATCGACTGTTATCACCGGCAGCGGCTTCGGGTCCTCCGCATCGGCCAACGTCTCACCTATCGTTATGTCACTGAAGCCCGCCACTGCGATGATCTCGCCGGCGCTTGCTTCTTCGATTTCAACTCGCTCTAGCGCTTCCGTCACGTACAACTTGACGACCTTGGCAACCTCGATGCTGCCGTCTCGCTTGCACCAGGCCACGTTTTGGCCCGCACGGATCGTGCCCTGCATCACTCGGCAAAGCGCCAGCCGGCCTACGTACGACGATGAGTCAAGATTTGTCACCAGCGCCTGTAGCCCGTGATCCGGATCGTAAGTCGGCGCAGGGATCCGCGAGAGCAGCACATCGAACAGCGGACCTAGATCCTCGGCGAGCGCATCGGGATCGAGCGACGCCTGTCCCGTTCTCGCGTTGCAGTAGACGATCGGGAAGTCGAACTGTTCTTCGTTAGCCTCTAGCTCCAGGAACAGCTCGTACACCTCGTCCACCACTTCGGTTATGCGCCGATCAGAACGGTCAACCTTATTGATTACAAGAACGATCGGGAGATGCGCCTCCAGCGCCTTCCTCAGCACGAACCGGGTCTGCGGCAGCGGACCCTCCGTCGCGTCGACTAGCAGTAGCGCACCATCAACCATCGTCAAGCCCCGCTCTACCTCGCCCCCGAAGTCGGCATGCCCGGGCGTGTCGACGATATTGATCTTGACCCCGCCATACCGGATCGCCGCATTCTTCGCCAGAATCGTTATCCCCTTCTCGCGCTCTAGCTCGTTCGAGTCCATAACGCGGTCCGGAAGTTCGACCCGCAAATCGATCTGCCCCGATTGGCGCAGCATCCCATCGACCAACGTCGTCTTGCCGTGGTCTACGTGCGCGATAATCGCCACGTTGCGTATGTCATCACGCGACGCTACGCCTGGCTCGGAGCGCAAGTCGATACTAGAAGAAGTCGTAATGGATGGTTCCATGATTAGCTCTGGCGGATCGGAGTTTTGATCACGCGCATATACATCGTAACATCGAACGCGCTTACAGGCTCTACGCCCTTGCTAGACGCCCACGCGTTACGTCCGCTATCGTCACCCTTTGAGCTATATAGGGAGGTGGCTGTACGCGCGTGCCTGCTCTAACGGTTTCCAATCTGACCAAACGATACAAGGACGTCCTCGCGGTCGACGACATCTCGTTCACCGTCGACGACGGTGAGATCTTCGGCATTCTCGGCCCGAACGGCGCCGGCAAGACAACCACAATCGAGCTCATTGAGGGCCTGCGCAAGCCCGACTCTGGACAGATCACCCTCCTCGGCGTCGACGCCACCCGACAGAGCTCACAACTCAAAGAGCGAATCGGCGTCCAGCTCCAGGCGGTCGCCCTCATCCCCAACCTGACCGTCTGGGAGACGCTCGATATGTTCTCCGGCCTCTACCGCAAGCGCGCCGACCGGCAATCCCTTCTTACCCGTTTCGCGCTCGAAGACAAGCGCGATTCTCGTGTCGGCAAGCTTTCCGGCGGCCAGCGTCAGCGCCTTTCCGTCGCCCTCGGGCTCGTCAACGACCCAGAAATCGTCTTCCTCGATGAGCCAACGACAGGCCTCGACCCCCAGGCGCGCCGAGCCCTCTGGGACACCGTCCGCGACCTCGCCCGTGAAGGCCGCACCGTCATTCTCACCACGCATTACATGGAGGAGGCCGAGCAGCTCTGCGACCGCGTCGCGATCATGGACCACGGCCGGATCATCACCCTCGACACACCGAAGAACCTCGTAAGCAGCGTCGCCGCCGAACGCACGATCGAATGCACCCTCATCGCCGATATCGGCGATGACGTCCTCGGTCGCCTACCCGGCGCCCAATCCGTCCAAGCCGTAGACGGGTTCGTGACCATCACCACAACCGAACCCACGGCCACGATCCGAGCGCTGCTAAACCTCGAATCGGACTCCGGCCCCACGGTCGACGACATCAGGGTGCGCACCGCCACCCTCGAGGACGTCTTTATCAGCCTCACCGGACGAGCCCTCCGCGACTAATGCTAGGACCAAAATGCTAGCCGGCTTGCCCGCCCTTATCCGCGCTCACTGGCGAATACTCAGACGCGAACCGGGCTACTGGATCGTTACTCTCGGCCTGGCCGTCACCATCATCGTCGTTTATGGCAGCCTCCTCACGAACCCGGGCTCACCCCAACTCGGCGCCGTCCTCCTTGACGACTCCACCCTCCTCGCGGACAGCCTTGATGCTATGGCGTCGATAAATGGCATCGATCTGGAGATCGGCTCTCTCGACGACGAACTCGCAGCCCTCGAGGATGGCAAGCGTTGGGCCGTCCTCCTCGTCCCGGAAGGGACTATCGCTGCCGCCGAACGAGATGAGCCAGCCATCGCCCAACTGCTCTACAACGGCACCAGCCCGCTGGAGGCCGCAGTTGGCCGCGGCGTGCTTCGAGAGTTCGTCGCCGATCTGAACTCAATTCTCGGACTGACGACGGACCTCGATCCGCAGGAGATGACCGTCGACGGCTCCGGCGGCCTCGGCCTGCTCGCCACCCTCTTCCCGGGCTTGATCGGCATGTCACTAATGTTCGGCAACTCATGGGCCGCTGGAACACTCGTTAGTTGGCGACAGTTCGGTATCCTCAAACGCATCAGCGCTAGCCCCGTTCGCCCGGTCACGCTCGAGATCGCCCAGTTCGTCGCCTTCGCCGGCCTCTCCGCGCTTCAGGTGACCATCCTGGTCGGCCTCGGCCAACTCCTTTTCGGCGTCCACATCTCCGGAAGCTACCTCACACTCGCGATAGTGGCTGCTGCCGGCGCCGTGGCATTCATGGGCATCTGGTACGCGCTCGCCGCCCTCATGTCGAGCACCCCCGGCTTCTTCGCCACGCTAAACCTCGCCTCCTTCGTCATGATCTTCCTCGGCGGGTCCGTCGTCCCCATAGAGAACGTCCCATCCTGGATCAAGCCTCTGACGCAGGCTCTACCGCTTACTCACCTCAATGACGCCCTTAGAGAAGTCATCAACGACTCTGCGGACCTCCAGGCAATTGCTGACAAGCTACTGATACTCACCGCCTGGGCGGTCGCCGGCTTCGCACTCTCCACCCGATTATTCCGGTGGGGGCGCCAGTGAGAGCCATCCTCACTCTCACCCGCTATCAGTTGCTTATGCTCGTTCGCAACCCAGCCTACTGGGTTTCGACCCTCCTCTTGGCGTCTCTCGGCATCGTCGTCTTCGGGCTCTTCTTCACAAACCCCGCTGGACCCCGACTCGGTGTCGTCGACGAAGCACAGAACGAAGCCTCCTTAAGCTTTATCCGCTCGGTCGAGGAGATCGACGGCATCAACGTCCGCGTCGGCGACCGCGAATCCCAGCTCGATAAGCTCAGGAATGGCGAGCGCTGGGTAGTCGTCATTCTGCCGCCCAAGTTCGGACAGGACCCAACCCTCGGCGACGTCGAGATCTGGGCCGACAGCAACGACGCGTTCTCATCGCTGACCGGCTCCGGCATCGTCCGGCAACTCCTCGTCGAAGCGATCGAGCCACCCGGAGGCGCCGGAATTGAGGTCAGCGAGGCGCCCGTCGGCGGCGACCGGCCGCTCCGCTTCATCGATGTCGTTCTCCCCGGCCAGGTCGGTATGAGCCTGATGTTCGGCAACCTTTTTGCCGCGACAATTCTCGCCTGGTGGCGCTACGGCGGCATCCTCAAGCGCTTTGCCGCCTCGCCCATCTCACCCCGCCAGCTCCTCGCCTCTCAGTTGATCGTGTTCGGTCTACTTTCGGCGGTACAGGCCACAATCCTGATGACGGCCGGCTGGCTCGCGTTCGGCGTGCCCATCCGCGGCAGCCTGCTTCTGGTAGTGCTGATAATAGCCATCGGTATCCTCGCGCTTCTCAGCCTCTGGTATACGCTCGTATCCTTGATCCGCTCACCCATCGGCATCAACGCTGTCGCCTCCCTCGTCGCCTTCGTCATGATGTTCGCCGGCGGCGCATACCTCCCAATCGATGATCCGCCGCTCTGGCTCAAACCACTTGTCGCCCTCGCGCCGCTAACCTACCTGAACGACGCCCTGCGGGCTGTGATGAACGACGGCGCGGGCATTCGCGACGTCGCCGACGAGCTAGCAATACTCGGGGCGACTGCGGCGGTGCTCTTTCTCGTATCTACGCAAAGGTTCCGCTGGACAACCGACGACTAACCACGCCGCGTCCTAGACCAGCGGACGCGCGACGTTCGGCTGCTGGGAACCGGACTCCTTGTCCATCTGCGACTTAAGGCTCGTCCAGCCCACCCACTGGTCTGGAAACCGCCGAACCAGCTTCTCCAGCGAGCCGTAGAGCCTCTGCGCGCCCTCCCGAACAGACTGCGAATCTCGAGCCGGTGCCTCGATCGGTTCATCGAATCGCAGCGTGAAACGAGGCCCCTTAGCCCGCGTCAGGACAGCGGGCACGATGCTTCGCCCCGTAACGGCTGACAAGTAGGGAATCCCGTACGCTGCCTCGATCGTCCAATCGAACAGCTTGACCTCAGTCGTCTTGTCGTACGAGATCGGCGACAGGTCCACAAGCGTGCTCACCACCCCACCCTCCTTCAACGTCGCCTGGCTTCGTGGCAGCACCAGCGGCTCCTTCGCGCGCAGAAATGTGAGCGGCTTTGCGGAGTTCGGAATGAACGCTTCACCAAGCTCCTGCGCCATGCGGGCAAACCGTCCATCGCCAACGATCATCAGTACCGACGAGCTCAACGTACCGAGCACCCAGGGAAGAGCGGCATAGGCGCCTATCCGGAACCCTGCCACGATCGCACCCGGACCACTCTCGATCTCTCTGATCAGGATATCCTCGTTCTCAAACCTGAGCGCGTTTCTCCGAAAGCGGGCATCGTCCATGTACATCAGCAACGTGACGAGGTCCGCCATCTCGTTGTACAGCGCGTTCCTCTCGTAACTTGCGCGCACTCGCTTCGTCAGGCCCAACCGCGTGCCATTCGGATCCAACGCGTCGAACGCTTCGTCGAACTTATCTTTGACGTTCAGCGTCAACAGCGGATAGCGAAGCCACGTCTCGGCGCGAATTCCCGCGACCAGGAGCCTGTGGACCAGCGGATACGGCAGCCGGGAGACGGCCCTAATCAGCCGCTTCTTGGATAGAGCGAAGTCCGTAGTTCGGTCCTGCTTGAATGCAGTACGCGCGAGCATTTGTCAGAAGAGTCCTTTGCTGGAAAGCCGCATCCCCCGGCTGCCGTTCGCAAACCAGGGGACGCTACTGATGAAACTGTGGCCCTACCAGGCCAAAGCGGCTGAGCCATCAGCCTAAGCGATTAGTCGCCTCTATGGGTGGTAGTTAAAGCAGATCGGTCCGCCGCCCCAAGGCGGGATCTCGACTACCTTAGCCTGACCTCGGAAGACCAGACCCAATAGAAATCGCAGCATTTGTTCACCCCCTTCCGTTGCTATAGCTCAACTTGCCTTCGATAGTGCGGGGTCGGCGGATATCACGAAATCTACAATGTTGTTCACGGTTCGGAACGCTTCGAAGTCCGTCTCCCCTCGCAGAAACTCGTCGAGCCGCTCGTCGTCCAGACCGAAGTGCTCCGCGATCGTCGTCACAGCATCCAACGTATCTAGCGAATCGAGTTTGACCGGAGACGGCTCGCCGCGGTCGTCCGCAAACAGCGGAGCATCTAAACGAAGCTCGTCAAAACCATCTTCCAACGGCTTTATCGAAAGGATGATCTCCTTGACAGCTTCGGCCGCGCTCTCTCTATTGAGGCTCTCCAAGACGATTCCCCGCCGATCCTGGCACACCGAGTTCTTGACGGCCATTATCAGTAGCAAAACTCATACATGTCAAGCGCTCGCTAAGACAATAACATGTCATCTTCAACGATTTCGGTACCCACACCACCGTACTTATGCCCTGAGCTTGCCTACCCTACCAACCGATCAAGGCCATG
>JACZRQ010000106.1 GCA_022574655.1 Chloroflexota bacterium | reverse complement strand
GCATCGCGGCAGACGCGCGCCGTACCCGACTCTTTCGCGTCACTACGGTTGCCGCCGCTGTCCTTCTGGTGGTTGCGATCGCAGGATTCGTCGTGGCCAGCGTTTTGGATGAGCGGCGGCGCGACGCCGAGGAGGCTCGTGGGCAGGCGACCGCCGCGCGGGAGCGGGCCGAGACGAGCCTCAAGTTCGCGCACAAGGCGGTGGACGAGTTCCTGGTCGCGGCGGGGATCCAGGACGTCAAGGACGAGCCGCTTCCGGGCCCGGCCCGTCGCAAGCTGCTGGAGAGCGCTCTTGTGTTCTACGAGACCTTGCTGCGCGACCGGGACGACTACCTCGCCAATCGCAACCGTGGAAACATCCTTCATGCCCTGCATCGATACAAGGAGGCGCTGAAGGCCTACGATCGCATCCTCGGCCCCCCGGGCGCTTCTAGATTCGGTCCGACGTACCTGGAGCCGTCCGTCGACATCTACGAGACTGATGATGAGATTGTGGTGCTGGTGGAGATCGCCGGCATACCAGAGGACCAGATCGAGCTCGATGTAAACGGAAAGACGCTGACGTTTCGAGGTGAGAGAAAGCCCCTCGGCGGGCGTTCGAAGCGGACCTACGCGCAGATGGAGATCAGCCACGGACGTTTTCAGCGGGAACTAGAGCTGCCGTCAGCCGTGAACGCGGAGAATGCCAGCGCTGTTTACAGTGATGGCATCCTCGAGATTACGTTGCCTAAGGCGTCGCCGGTGGCGAATAGACACCTGCGAATAGTGGTCCGTTAGCAACGCAGTGGCGTCTATTAGCATCACAATTAAATGACATGAGCGACAAAATGGAAGCCAGCGGGACCGCCAAGTTCGAGAAGCCGATCGAGGTTCAGACGACGTTAGTGCTACCTGACGACTTGCCGGTCATCGCTTCCGGGTCCACGGTCCTCTATCCGCAGCAGCTGGTACCGATCGTCGCGACCGAGGAGCGTGACGTCAAAGCAATCGACGAAGCAGCGTCCTCCGAGGCTAAGCTGCTCGTGGTCTTGCCCCAGGAGATGGTTGATGGCGGCAAGTACGAGGGTGGTCCTCGCGAAGTAGGCGCCACCGCAACGATCGTCCGTATGGCGAAAGCCCCTGATGGGTCGATTCACGCTATTCTCCAGGGCTTGGGACGTGTGCGAGTCGTCAAGCTGGCTGAAGATAAGGCGTGGTTGCGGGCCGAGGTTGAGGCACTGGTGGAAACCGGTGACCGCACAGCAGAGGTTGAGGCGATGGTCCGCGATGTCCTGAAGACGTTCGACGAGGTCGTCGACATGTCAGACTCGATGCCGGCGGAACTGAAATCCGCTGCCGAGGGTATGTCCGACACCTCGACGCTCTCCGATTTCATTGCCGGAAACCTCAAGTTGAAGCCGGAGGACCGGTATCAGGTTCTCGTCGAGCTGGACGTCAACAAGCGGCTCTCGATGGTGCGAGACTTGCTGGCGCACGAGATCGATGTCTCCAAGGTGCAGTCGAAGATTCAATCGGATGTCCAGGGAGAACTCGATAAACGCCAGCGTGAGTTCATCCTGCGCGAGCAGATGAAGGCGATCCAGCGGGAGCTTGGTGAGAGCGATATCACTCCAGAACTAGCCGAACTGAAGGAACGTCTGGACGAGGCGAAACTATCGGAAGTCGCCCAGCGAGAGGCTGATCGGGAGCTGCAGCGGCTTTCGACGATCCCGTCGATGTCGCCCGAGTATCAGGTCGCTCGCACGTACCTGGAGTGGCTTGCCGATCTGCCGTGGTCGACGAGTACTGTCGACGAGATGGACATCAAGCGCGCCGAAAAGATACTTGATGAGGATCACTTCGGGCTGGACAAGGTGAAGCGCCGCATCCTCGATTTCCTGGCGGTGCTCAAGCTGAAAGAAGGCGACACGCGAGGGCCAATCCTCTGTTTCGTTGGTCCGCCGGGTACGGGCAAGACCTCACTCGGGCAGTCCGTGGCGCGCGCACTGGGACGAAACTTCATTCGTGTCGCGTTGGGTGGTATCAGGGACGAAGCGGAGATCCGCGGTCACCGGCGTACTTACGTTGGCGCGATGCCGGGCCGCATCGTCCGCGAGATCAAGCGCGCGGGCTCGAACAACCCGGTGCTGATGCTCGATGAGGTCGACAAGATCGGCAGCGACTATCGCGGCGATCCGGCGTCGGCGCTGCTCGAAGTGCTCGACCCAGCCCAGAACTCGACGTTCACGGACCACTACCTCGATGTTGCGTTTGACCTCTCGAGGGTCTTCTTCATCGCCACGGCGAACGTGCCGGACCCGATTCCCGCCCCGCTCCGCGACCGGATGGAGATCATCGAACTCTCGGGTTACACGGAGCACGAAAAGCTGGAGATCGCCAAACGATACCTCCTGCCCAGACAACTCGACGAGAACGGCATACCGGACGGCGGTCTGAAGGTGACGGACGGAGCTATTCGCGAAGTCATTCGTTCGTACACGAGAGAGGCGGGAGTACGTAATCTCGAGCGTGAACTGGGATCGCTCTGTCGCGGCGTAGCGCGGGGAGTCGCGGGTGGTGATACATCCAAGGTGACGATTACGGAGAAGAGGGTATCGATCTACCTCGGGTCCATCAAGTTCCGCTGGGAGATGGCGTCGGAGAAGGACGAGGTCGGTGTGGCTACAGGCCTGGCGGCGACCGCGGCGGGTGGCGAGGTGCTCTTCGTGGAAGCATCGGTGATCCCGGGGAAGGGCCGATTGACTCTTACCGGCCAGTTGGGCGACGTGATGCAGGAGTCAGCGCAAGCCGCGCTCACTTACTCACGCACGCGATCTGCTGCCCTCGGCGTATCTGACGACTTTCTGGACAGACACGATGTGCACATTCACGTACCTGCCGGCGCCGTGCCCAAGGACGGTCCTTCGGCCGGCGTCACGTTGTCGACTGCGCTGGCGTCAGCGATGACGGGTAGGCCCGTGCGGAAAGAAGTGGCGATGACCGGCGAAATCACGTTGCGTGGCAAGCTGCTGCCTGTTGGCGCCATTCGCGACAAGACTCTCGCCGCGCACCGAGCCGGTTGTAAGGTCATAATCATGCCTCGCGACAACGAGAACGACATCGAGGACGTTCCTGATGACGTGCGCCGAGACCTTCGCATCGTTCTTGTCGATCACATCGATGAAGTGCTAAACGAAGCGCTCCACCCCAGGAAGATCAGCGACCGGCCCAAGCTGGCGACCGTAGGCAGCAGCTAGCCTAAGAATCTTGCGTGTCTGTGCCACGTTCGGCTCTGTCTATATGAGCCTTGACAGCCTGTAGAAACGCCATCCCATAGTCCTGCAGCTTGCGCGGCCCGATTCCCTTGATCCGGGCCAGCGAAGCACCGTTCACGGGCAGCGCGCGAGATATCGCCTTGAGCGTCGTGTCGTGAAAAACAACGTAAGCTGGGACGTCCCGCTCGTCGGCCAGCCGCTTACGTAGCGCCTTCAGACGCTGAAACAGCGTTTCGTCGTAATCGTCGTCGGCGTTTGTGCCGGGAAGTGCCGGCTCCGTCTCGCCGCGGCAGTTGTCGCAGGCTTTGCAGTTCTGTTCGCCGTACGTTTCCCCGAAGTACGCCAGCAGCATCTTTCGGCGGCACTCCGTGGAGCCTGCGAAGGCGAGAATGTCGTTGATCTGCCGGATGGCGAGCTGGCGCGCCTGGTCGTTTTCCATCTCGTCGGCGAATCGCCGGAGCCGAACCGCGTCCCCTTTGCCGAAGAAGAGGATGCACTGAGAGGGCTCGCCGTCGCGGCCGGCGCGCCCCGTCTCCTGGTAGTAGCTCTCGATGTTCTTTGGGAGGCCGTGATGAATAACGAACCTGACGTTCGGCTTGTCGATGCCCATTCCGAACGCCACGGTCGCGCAGATCACGCGCGATTCGCCGCTCAGGAACATCTCTTGATGCCGGTGACGGTCCTCTGATGACATTCCGGCGTGATATGCCCGTGCCTGGATGCCGTCGCCGCGCAGGCGCTCCGCCAGGGTTTCGGTCGATCTCCTCGTCTGGCAGTAGATGATTCCCGATGCCTGCGGAGAAGACAGCAGCACTTCCAGAGTGCGCTCGTAGGCTTTGTCCCGCGAGGTTGCGGTGTAGTGGAGGTTTGGGCGATTGAAGCTGTCTACGTGGAGCGCCGGGTCGCGCAGCCCAAGTTGCGTTACGATGTCGGATCGCACCATCTCGGTAGCAGTGGCGGTCAACGCCATGATGGGAACCGTGGGGAAGTGGGTCCGCAGCTCGCTCAAGCGGCGGTACTCAGGCCGGAAGTCGTGTCCCCAGTGGCTAATGCAGTGCGCTTCATCGATCGCGAACGTTGATAACTTCAACCGTTTCAGGAGCGCCAGGAACTCCGGCTGCATCAGGCGCTCCGGGGCGACGTAGACGAGGCTGTACTCGCCGGCGCTCATTCTGCGGAAACATTCTTGTATTTCGGTGTACGGGAGTGAGGAGTTGATTGCGGTGGCCGATATGCCTCGGGAATGGAGCGCGTCGACCTGGTCCTTCATTAGCGCGATCAGCGGAGAGGCGACGACCGTCATTCCATCCCGCGCTAGAGCCGGAAGCTGGAAGCAGATCGACTTGCCGGCGCCTGTTGGAAGCAGGGCGAAAACGTCCCGCCCGGCGATCGCGTCTTCGATGATCTCTCGCTGCAGCGGTCTGAACGACTCGTAGCCGAAGTGTCGGTGCAGCAACGCGAGCAGGTCGTCGCCGGGGGGCGGCGGCGTTCGGTAATCGGCGCGGGCTTCAGCCACGGAGGTTTGAACTGCGATTGGTGCCACGACACGCAGCATCGCCCGTAACGGTTGTCAGAGCCAAGAGCGAAGTGGCACTGTTGGGCACCTCGTTAGTAGCCGCGCTCAGAATCGACGATGTTCACGAGCTCTTCGCCGGCTACATAACGGCGGAGGTTATCGCAAAACAGGCCAACTACGCGTTCCATGTATCGCGGAGTACCGCCGCTTATGTGCGGCGTCATGATCACGTTTTCCAGCCCCCACAGCTCGCTTTCGGGCGGCAACGGCTCCTGCGAGAAGACGTCGAGGCCGGCGCCGGCGATCCGCTTCTCCTTGAGAGAGGAGATCAACGCTTGTTCGTCGATCACCGCGCCGCGGGCGATGTTTATGATGACAGCGGTCGGCTTCATCAGTGCCAGCTCTTTCGCACCGATCATGCCCCGTGTCTCCGGCGTAAGAGGTGTCCCTAGCACCACGTAGTCGCTCTCCCGTAGCAGGTAGGGGAGATCGCCTGGCGGTAGGAGTTGGTCGAGGTTCGGGTCGCCTGCCTCCTCGCCGGTCATCCGTCGCTCGACCGAGCGGCGGATGCCGAGCACGCGCATGCCCATCGCCTTGGCAACAAGCCCTACACGGGTGCCGATGTTACCGGCGCCGACGATGCCGACGGTTTGGTCTTCCAGCTCCGCCGGCCAGTACGGCCGCCAGGCGGACTCCGACTGCGAGCGGATCGCGTCCGGAAGGCGCTTGGCGAAGGCGATCATCATGCCGATGACGTATTCGCTGATCGTCGCGGCGTGGATGCCGCTTGCGGTTGTGATCGTCAGCTCCGACCGAGCGATAGAGGTGTCGGCGAGGCGATCGATTCCGGCGCTGGAGAGTTGCAACCAGCGCAGCCCGGACGCACGTTCCAGGAGGTCCTCGGGGAGAATCGGGTTGCAAAGGAGAACCTCCGTGCGTTGGAGAACAGGCTCCAACGCGGCGGCTGCCTCCTCTGGGCTCTCTCCGTCTGTGGCTGGCACGTCCCCGTAGCCACCCCAGAGCGGCCTGCCGCCCCGATAGGACCGGCGCTGGGCGGATGTCAGCGCGGTGAATTCGAGACGCGAGTCGACGTCCCGAAGCTCGTCGTGCAGCTCGTCGGCGAGAGGGAGCGCGAGGGTTACGTGAATTCGTTCGGTCACAGGTTCGTTTAGCGATTATAAATCGTCGGGCGTCGAAGCGCAGGGTGGGCGTGGACGTAGCGTTTGGCTCCGCTCCCTCCTCAGGCCCCGATTGAATCGGGGCAGGACGAGCGGGAAGGTGGTTCCGATTTCCTAACGGGGAATATACGGAATTCTTGGGTCCCTGCTTCGCGTGCTGACCAAGAGTTGAACGAGGCGCATGTCTGGCTTCGTGCGCGCTTGGCCTTCACCAGACGTTAACTGACGTTAAGGTTCGGTTAGGGACTCTTGGACTTACCATAAGAGTGAGGCATCTGACGAATTACGGGCACCCAGCAGGGTGGCGCACGAGGGATAACAACTAATGGTCGATAGCGCAGACGTCAATCGCGGCAACGCGAACGATTCGGGGACTCCGCGGAACGGATGGAACCCCTCTCGCGGGTTCTGGATGGGGATAGGCGCTGTCGCGACGTTCGCAGCCTCGCTTGCAGTCGTAGGCGTCCTCGGTGCTTCCGGCGACTCTACGCCCGAGTTTCAGCCGCCGGTTGGGCCTGCGCCAACCGTTCAGATCTCGACCGCACCGAAGATAACAACTCCTCCTGACGACTTTACGATGAGCGATCCCAGTGCTTCGGATACTGTATCGGCGTCGTCGGCGATCGGTACTGGTGCTGCCGCGCTGGCTGCCGCCGACTTGATCGTCGACGACGTCGCAGTATTCTCCTCGGCGAACGTAGCGCCCATACTTGAGCCGGCCGCCAGCTCGTGGTCGCAAGGCCCGGTGTCCGTGCCGCCCGCACCGGCTGCCGAACTGACACCTTCGGCGGCAGCGCTTGTGGCCTACGCGAACGAGCAGTTCGGCATCGAGATCGAGATCGACGGTCAGGACTGGGGCGCCGACAAGGGCGAGCAGGTCGCGAACATCGGTGCAGTGGTCAGCGCTTGGGAACGTCTGCCGGAATCTGTTGCTTCAGCCGTAGCCGACCACGCTCACGGTTCGCTGGTCGTCCTTTCGAACCAGCAGGGACGCACGACCGGCGGCTGGCAGCCGTACGGTGATG
Source organism: Chloroflexota bacterium (assembly GCA_022574655.1). Classification (GTDB taxonomy): domain Bacteria; phylum Chloroflexota; class Dehalococcoidia; order SM23-28-2; family RBG-16-64-32; genus JACZRQ01. The sequence continues at coordinate 1,902 of JACZRQ010000106.1, read as the reverse complement.
TGGTGACATCCTTCTACACGAACTCGGACCAGGGAGTCGACGGCTATGGAGCTTCGCATCAGATCGTGCTGGCGACCGGCGCCGATGTGACGACTGTGCTGCACGAGCTGTTCCACGCCTACGAGATGCGAAACGTAGGAGCCGACCAGTACGTCGCCGCGCTCCTCGACGATGAGATGCAGTCGTTCATGGAGACCGCTGGTTGGCGCCTTCTCGTGTCGGAGCAGGAGCTTCTGGCGAACGCGCACGAGCCCTGGGAGACGTTGAACAGACTCTTCGTCTATGAGGGGCTGGCTCCGGCCGGACACGCCTCTAACCCGCTCGAAGATTTCGCCTCAGCCGGTGCGATCTTCTATGGGAACGACGACGGATCGTCGCTTGGCCAGCCGGATGTTTCGGACTGGTTCAGCACAAACCTGGGCTAGCGGCCGACCGCCAACCGATCGATTAACCAGACCGGCAGATCCGCTTCGCGCATAAGCTCCTGAGTCTTGGCGAACTCGTACTCCACTCGTTTCATCGTTACCGTCTGTTGGTCGGTGTCGTAGATCGCGTACGAGGCTCGCGGGTCTCCGTCGCGTGGCTGGCCGACGCTGCCCGGATTGAGGACAAGCCTTGCCTCGTCGGTCAGTTCGGTTACGTCCCCATCGTCGAGCCGGTACAGCTCGCAGCCGCGTGGCTGTTGTTTGTCCTCGACCACACGCAACGGCACGTGGGTGTGCCCGACGAAGCTGAACGGCGTCTCCTGCAGCTCGAGGTGGCCTTGCGCCGTTTCGTAGGAATAGAGGTACTCCCACACCGGGTACTTCAGGGTGCCGTGAACGATCGTGAAGCTGTCGACGGGCTTCGATACTTCCGGTAGCTTGTCGAGGAACGCCTTGTCGTCTTCGGACAGGTGCTCGCGGGTCCAGAGGGCAGCGGTTGCGGCATCTGAGTTGAACTCCTCGATGCCCATCGCGCCGGTGGCGGCGCGGTCGTGGTTGCCGGCGATGATCGTCGCGTTCAGCTCGCGTAGCCGTGCGAGGCACTCCGCCGGCTGCGGGCCGTAGCCGACGTTGTCGCCGAGGCTCCACACGCCGTCGATCGCGCCGTCCTCCTCGGCGTCGCGAACGACCGTATCGAGGGCGGTGAGGTTGGCGTGAATGTCGGACACGACCAGAATGCGCACAGTGGTGTCAGTATATCGGCCTGCGGCGAAGGCGCTACGTATAATTGTCGTTGTGAAGGTATCGGAGATCGGCGAGTTCGGGCTAATCGAGCGCCTGGCCGCGAAGGTCGCACAGACACCCGGCAAAGATCTGATCGTTGGCATCGGTGACGATGCCGCGGTTTGGCGTGCCGGAGACCGCGCAATCATCGCCACGACTGACACGCTCGTCGAGGGCGTGCACTTTCTGCCGTCCGTACCACCGCGAGATGTCGGCTGGAAGTCGCTTGCCGTGAACGTCAGTGACATCGCCGCCATGGGCGGCTGTCCCACGTTCGCCCTGGTAACGCTGGCGCTTCCGTCTGACTCTGAGGTGACTGAGCTCGAGGAGATGTACAGCGGATTGCGCCTTTGCGCCGATGCTTATGGCGTTGAAGTGGTGGGTGGAGACGTCGTCAGCGCTCCCCAGGTCTCGATTACGGTGGCGCTGATGGGTGAGGCGGTGATTCATAGCGGCGAACCGCTTCTGTTGCGCAGGGACGCGGCTCGGCCGGGCGACGTTATCGCCGTCACGGGCACGCTTGGCGGCTCTGCCGGAGGGTTGCGCCGTCTTCAAGACGGCGCAACCGCAGACGAACCGCTTGCTCGTGTGCATCTGCAACCGGAACCGCCGCTCGAAACCGGCGCCACCGCGATCGAAGCTGGCATCGTATGCGCGATCGATGTGTCTGACGGGCTCCTTCGGGACATCGGGC
>JACZRQ010000105.1 GCA_022574655.1 Chloroflexota bacterium | reverse complement strand
CGCCGACCAGCAGTTGCGCGGCACGACCGTACTTCCACACGGCCTCGGTACGAATAAACGGGTGCTGGTGTTCGCCGAAGGTGAAGCGGCTCGCGCAGCGGAAGAAGCCGGCGCAGACTTCGTGGGCAGCGACGACATGGTGAAGAAGGTCGAGGGGGGCTGGACCGACTTCGAAGTGGCACTCGCGACCAAGGATCTCATGGGGAAGGTGGGAAAGCTGGGCCGGGTGCTGGGACCTCGCGGCCTCATGCCTAACCCGCGAACCAACACGGTGGTCGACGCTGAAGACCTACCGAAGGCGATCCGCGACGCGAGCCAGGGGCGCGTCGAGTTCCGAACCGATAAGACCAACCTGGTACACGTACCAATCGGAAAGGTCAGCTTCAGCGAAGAGGCGCTGTTCGAGAACCTGTCAGCGCTCCTAAGCGCCATCGTGCGAGAGAAGCCGTCCGGTAGCAAGGGTGCTTACCTTCGCACGCTGACGTTGACGACGACGATGGGACCGGCCGTTCGGGTAGCTGTTGAAGACGCGCTTTCGCTCGGCGCCGGGGCCACCGTATAATAGCCATCGCAATCGAATAGCTTGCCGAAGACCGTCGGCGTCCCGCTAAAGCGGGACTTAATCGCCCGAAAGGGTAGCCTACCGAGGTAGCGAGACGAGATCCGTTCGGGATCGAAAATGCTCTCCCTTGCCTCAGTTCGGCAAGGGTTTTTTAGTTTCCTGGTTTGGAGGGGCCTATGCCCACACAGAAGAAGATAGATGCGGTAGCGGACATCAAAGACCGTCTCGAACGGGCGGCGATGGTGATCAGCACGAACTACCGCGGCCTAAACGTGAAGGACATGCAGGACCTTCGCCGGAAGTTGCGAGAAGGCAACCTGGAGATTCGCGTCATCAAGAACTCGCTCCTCAAACTGGCCGCAGACCAGAGCGATCGATCGAGTTTCATGGAGATCGTCGAGGGACCGACCGCACTTGCGATCGCGTACGAGGACGTCGTCGAAGGCGCCAAGGCCGTTACAGACTATGCGAAGTCCGCACCGGCCGGCTTCGCTGTACGCGGAGCCTTCCTGGACGGTCAGATCCTGACGGAAAAGGACGTTGCGGCGCTGGCGACGATCCCACCGAAGCCGGTGCTCATCGCGCAGATAGCGGGAGGCCTGCAATCGCCGCTGATTGGGCTCGTGCGACTACTCGACGCGCCGATTTACGAACTGAATTCGCTTCTGGCATCGCTACTGCGTGAACTTCCGGGATTGCTCGATGCGCGAATCACACAACTTGAAGGTCAGGAATCGGCTTAAGCGCCGAAGACAAAACACCTAGGAATACAAGGAGGAGCTGAGAGATGGCCAAAGCAGACAACAAGGCAGACACGATAATGGACGTCATCAAAGAGATGACGATCCTGGAGCTTAAGGACCTGAACGACCGCATCCAGGACGAGTTCGGTATTGAGGCCGCAGCTCCAGTGGCGGTTGCTGCAGCACCCGTAGCCGCTGGAGCCGACGGTGACGGCGCAGCCGCGGAAGAGAAGACTGAGTTTGACGTTGTCCTCACGGATATAGGCTCTAAGAAGATCAACGTGATCAAGGCAGTCCGCGAGATGACGACGCTGGGCCTCAAGGAGGCGAAGGACCTGGTCGAGAGCGCTCCGACGAACGTCAAGGAAGCGATCTCCAAGCAGGACGCCGAAGAGGTGCAGAAGAAACTCCAGGAGGCCGGCGCTACCGCCGAAATCAAGTAGCGGGTAAAATGAGCGGGCACGAAACGCCCCAGATCGTGTCCGCTCCCTATCTGCCATGCAATGTTACGCCTGCGAAAACGAGGCCGCTGAACAGTGTCCCCGTTGCGCTAACCCCTTCTGCGCCGAACACGGAACGGGGCTCTGCGCACGCTGCGAAGACCCAACCCGAACCACGCCGTCGACCACCGTGTTCCGGTTTGCGCTGCTCGGCCTGGTGTTCGCGAGCGTGCTGGCGCTCTGGCTGATCGTGAGACCGCCGGACCTCCCGGAAGGCTCGTCGAGCATCGTACAGCCACTGCCGACGCAGCAACCGACGCCCGATCCAACGGCGACGGTGCCAGCGTCTGAAACACCCCCGCTATCGGCCGAAGTAACACCGACGCCCGAGCCCACCGATACCCCGACACCTACGCCTGAGCCGACCGAAGCGCCGCCCGAGCGACTGGAATACGTGGTGGAAGAGGGCGACTCCTGGTTTGGGATCGCCGAAATATTCGGTGTTGAGGCGAGCGAGATCGCCGCGCTGAACGGCAGGGCGTTGGAAGACTTTCTTTCGATCGGCGAAACGCTCCTCATTCCCCAGTAGCGATGTGCGACACCCTATGTTCCATCGGCCCGACCGGGACGATTTTCGGCAAGAACTCTGACCGGCCGTCGGCGGAGGTCCAGCTCGTCGAGACCTACGCACGACGGCAGTCTGGCGACGACCTGCAAACGCAGTACATCACGATCCGTGACACTGGCGCAGCGGCGCTCCTCGGGTCGCGACCCGATTGGCTCTGGGGGCTGGAGCATGGCGTCAACGAGCACCGCGTAGCGATAGGGAACGAGAAGATCTTCACGACCCTGAACCCGAACAGAGAGCCGGCCGCGCTCATCGGCATGGACCTGGTGCGCCTCGGTCTCGAACGCGGGCGTTCGGCGGACGATGCACTAGACACGATGACCGAACTTCTCGAGGAGCACGGTCAGGGCGGTATCGGCGACCAGACGACCGGCGAGTCGTACTTTTCGTCGTTTCTGATCGCCGACCCGCGCGCGGCCTGGGTACTGGAGACGAGCGGGCGGTCCTGGGTCGCAGCGCCCGTGGCTGGTTCCGCAGCGATCTCCAACCGCATCACTATCGGCAGAGAGTGGACGCGCTCATCGCCGGACATTGCTCCAGGCACGGACTTCGACGAGTTCCGGCACCCGAACGCACCCACGGGTCACTCCGACGTGCGTCTGGCGGCGAGCCGCGCCTGTCTTGCCGACGCCGGAGCGGACCTCACGCCTTCCGACGTGGCAGCACACCTTCGGGATCACGGGGCCGACCGCTGGGGCTCGCCGGGCAAAACGGAACCAGTCCAGCCGCCGCCGGAGGGGTTCGGCGCGGATGGTACTGGCGTTACGGTCTGCATGCACCTGCGCGGGTTCCAGCACACGACATCGTCGATGATCGCGGAACTGCCAGCTGACGAAGCAGCGCCGCTGCGGGCCTGGATCGCGCCGGGTAGTCCGTGCGTCAGCGTCTACGTGCCGGTGTTCCCACCAGACGCTGTGCCGCCGGCGCTCGGCGAGCCGGAAACATGGAAGCGATTTGCCGGCCTACGAGACCGCGTCGAAGCCGATCCGACAACGCTCGATGAGGTTCGATCCGTGTTCGGACCGCTCGAGTCCGAGCTATGGGCGGAGGCGGACGATATCGCAATGAGTCCGGACCGGCACGGACGATTCGTCAAGGAGGCGTGGGGACGGGTGGCGGAAGCGCTGCATAGCGTCTCGAAGGCCACTCAGACAGGTTAGGCCATCTGCCAGGCCGTCTTCAGTCGACCGGTTCGAAGACGACCCACTCACCGACACGGGTTTCGAGGAACTGCTTGGCCTGCTTTGAAAGAATGACCTCAAGCGTCTGAGGCCTCATCGAGAGATCAGCCGTAATCTGGTCTAAGCGCAGCTGCCAGAGGTCGCCCATCTCGGCAGACGCTTCGACTGAATGTGGACGGGTGAGGATGTAGTTCTCGGGCAGGCCTCCCCTGGGACGACGCTTCGGCTTTGGAGCGGTCCAGTCCCATTGGTGCCAGCGCGACCGGGCAATGCGCTTCTTGATAACGGGATGGAACGTGAATCCGGAGAGGTCAGAGCCTTCGAGCTGGCGTTTCAGCGCGTCGGAGACGACGGGCCCAAGCCGCGAAGGAAACGTCATCGGCGGGATGAATGGGCCCATGCGTTCGAGGAGCAGCTCGCCGTTCATGCCGCGTTCGTATAGGCTGGCAATTCCGTGAATGAGTACAGTCGAGTCCTCTCCCCAGGGACCCTCAGCGCCCTTCAGCCGGTAAGCCGTCATCTCGCCCGCGATCTGTCGTTCAGTGCCATATGCTGCTGCACAATAATAACCGCTCAAGCTTATAGTGCGTCTTGATGACGATCGAACCCGCGCCCGATTACCGCCCGCTGATACGTGAGATGCCGACGGAAGAGAGACCGCGCGAGCGTCTCCGTCTGTCCGGGCCCGGCGCCCTCTCGAACGCGGAGTTGGTCGCTATCCTGCTACGAACGGGGAGTGCGGGTGAGAACGTGCTCGAACTCGCTCAGAGGATGCTGAAGACACACGGCGGTCTGGCTGGTATGGGACGGACATCGTTCGGCGAGATGTGCACGACGAAGCACGTGGGAGAAGCGAAGGCAGCACAGGTGCTCGCGGCGATCGAGCTGGGCAAGCGCATCGTCTCATCGCAGCCGGACCAGCGAACGGCGATTCGGTCGCCGGAGGACATCTTCGCGCTAGTCGGCGCGGAGATGGCGCTGCTAGAGCAGGAGCACCTGCGCGTGATCCTGCTCAACACGCGCAACCAGGTGCTGGCAGTGAAGGAGATCTACATCGGCAGCGTGCATACGGCGATCGTCCGGCCAGCGGAGGTCTTCCGTGACGCCGTGCGGGAAGGCTGTCCAAGCGTCGTCGTGGTGCACAACCACCCTTCCGGGGACCCGACGCCGAGCACACACGATGCGGCGCTGACGCGTCGCCTGCTGGAGGTGGGGCGCCTTCTGGAGATCGAATTGGTCGACCACGTTGTGATCGGGCGTGACGGGCCGGCGAGTCTCAAGAACCTCGGGATCGGGTTCGAGCGAGACTAATTCGCCCTAAGGGGCGATAATTGCGGCGTGAAGTGGTCTGTACTCGCGCTACTGCTCGGATGCTGCCTGACGATCGTCGCCTGCAGTAGTACGGCGATCGCACCGACGATCGCGCCTACCGATTCCGGACAGCCGTCCCCCGCACAATCACCAACCGACTCCCCGACGCCGACGCCTGAGCCGGCGACCGTCACGATCCTCGGCGGTGGGGACGTCATGCTCGGCCGCAGCGTCGGCGAGGGGATCTCCGCGAACGGTCCGCTGTGGCCGTTCGAGCAGATCATGGATGTGCTGGCGAGCGCGGACATCACGTTCGTCAACCTGGAGTCGCCTTTGACGGACGGTGGTGTGCCAGCGGATAAGGACTTCGTGTTCCGTGGGCCGCCCGGCGCGGCGGAGGGCCTCGCCGACGCTGGCATTGGCGTTGTCTCGCTGGCCAACAACCACGCGCTCGATTACGGTCTTACGGGCCTTCGGGACACGTGGGCTGCTCTGGACGAAGCGTCGATCAAACACGTGGGCTCTGGGGAGCGCGAATCCGCTGCGCGCGCGCCGGTTATTCTCGAACGAAACGGGTTGCGCATCGCATTTCTCGCTTACGTGAGCACGCCAAATGACAGCGTCAGCGGCTTCGTTGTCGAGGACACGAAGGCTACGGCGGACCGGGCAGGCGTCGCGTGGTTAACGCCCGCGGCCGTGGCCGAGGATGTCGCGAAGGCGAAGCAAGATGCCGATCTCGTCGTCGTCGCGTTCCACGCGGGAGTTGAGTACAAGGAGACGTCGATCGCACTTCAGGCGGAGTCGGCACGTGCGGCGATCGACGCGGGGGCGTCGGTCGTCTTGGGGCATCATCCGCACGTCCTTCAGGGGGTTGAGACGTACAACGACGGCCTCATCATCAACAGCCTGGGGAACCTCGTCTTCGACTTCGATTCCGTCGATTACCTGCACCCCGGGCTTCCCTCCGCGCTCAGCGGCATGCTGCGGGTCGAGCTGTCGAAGGACGGCGTCGTAAGCTGCGAGTTCGTGCCGATGATCGTTGCTGAGGAGGACGGCCGCCCTCGGTTCGTCGAGGGCGACGAGGCTGCGCCCGTGCTGGAGCGGATGCGGCGGCTGTCGGACGGGAGTTGCGGGCTTTAGGCTGCAGGTTGTAGTCTGGACGATCGCGCATGACAGATTCGTATCCTACGATCGAACCGAACGAGCATGGGATGCTGGAGGTGGGCGAAGGCAACCGGGTCTACTGGGAGACGTGCGGGAACCCACGTGGGAAGCCGGCGGTGGTGTTGCACGGCGGCCCGGGATCGGGATCGTCGCCGCAGTTCCGCAGGTTGTTCGATCCAGGCGCCTACCGCCTCGTGCAGTTCGACCAGCGCGGCTGTGGGCGAAGCACACCGCACGCAAGCGCACTTGATACGAACCTGGCGAGCAATAACACTACGAACCTGATCGCGGATATCGAGCTGCTGCGCCGACACCTGAACATCGACCGATGGCTGGTGTGCGGTGGGTCCTGGGGCAGCACGTTGGCGCTGGCTTACGCGGAAGCGCACCCGGATCGGGTGACGGAGATGATCCTGTTCGGTGTTACGACCGGGCGCCGCAGCGAGTTCGATTGGACGTTCCGCGGGGGCCTCGCGGTCTTCTTCCCTGAGCAATGGGACCGTCTGCGCGCGGGCGTGCCTGTAGCCGAACGAGATGGCGATATCGTCGAGGCGTACCACCGGCTGCTGTACGATCCTGACGCCACGGTCCGCCAGCGGGCCGCCGAAGCCTGGTGCATGTGGGAGTCCGCGACGCCAGACTGGCCGCCACAGACGGGACTCGCAGAGAGGTTCATGGACCCGGATTATAGGCTGGCTTTCGCGCGCATCGTGACGCACTACGTGCGGCACAACGCCTGGCTGGAGGATGACAGGCTGCTCCGCGACGCCAACGCGCTAGCCGACATCCCGGGGATCCTGGTGAACGGACGCTTCGACTTCCAGGCGCCGATGGCCAACGCGTGGGAGCTGAAGCGCGTGTGGCCGGGCGCGGAGCTTGTGATCGTCGACGACGCTGGGCATGGAGCGAGCACCGGCCTGACGCGGGAGTTGCTGCGAGCGACGGATCGGTTCAGGGCGGCACGATAGGAGGTACGCCGGGCCGGAGATAGGGCAGATCAACACAGTGATTGCCTGACGAAAGGCGTATAATGAGCGCGCTGACCGCCGCCCGAACTCGCCACACAATAAGGGGAGGCTGAAAGGGAGGATGCAGTGTCCCGCGTTCTAGCTCTCATAATTCTGATCATGGGAGTGGCGGCTCTCGTTCCGCAGGATGTGTTAAGCGTGGGGTCGTTTCCGGACGTCCTGAACAGCAACGCCACCACCGATGACCCCAGTGCGTCGGACACTTACCCACGCTTGGCCACCGATGGAAACGGAAACTGGGTGACCGTCTGGCAATCTGACGACCATTTGGACTTCACGACGTTGGGCTACGCCGATATCTTCGTGGCGCGATCTAGCGATGATGGCGCCACCTGGAGCCAAGCAACATATCTCAATAACAATGCACCGACGGTCTTCGCCATTGACTGGGACCCCGATATCGCCACGGGCAACGGTGTCTGGATAGCCGTATGGAGATCCGGCGACGCGGTCGGCGGGATCGGTGGCGACTGGGATATTCTCTACTCTCGCTCGCTAGATAACGGTGCGACCTGGTCCGCACCGCGACCGCTGAACGCCAATGCGGCCTCGGAGAGCGACGGCGGAGGTAAGTTGGCGACTGACGGCACCGGTACGTGGATTGCGATCCTAGGACTAACCGGAGGTCTGCACACGACGCGCTCCATCGACAACGGTGCGAACTGGAGCACCCCCGTTCAGTTCTCGCCGGATGGAGGCGGGGCCGACATCGCGACTGATGGCGCAGGCACATGGATAACCGAATGGAGTAGCGCTGCCGCCGCCGGACCGGATAGCGACATTGAGTTTTCACGGTCGACGGACGCCGGCGTGACGTGGAGCGATCCTTCCCTGCTCAATATCAACGCCTTCACAGATGGCACGTTCGATAATGACTACGATCCGCAGGTTCAATCAGGCGGTCCCGGCGCCTGGCTATCGGTGTGGACATCAACGGACGACCAGGGTGGAACGATCGGCGTTGATCAGGACATCCTCTACACGACCTGTGACCTGGGCATAGACCAGGACTGCGACGGTGTGCCAACCCTCAGCGACAACTGTCCTGACCAGCTAAATCCGGACCAATCAGAGGTCGATGGGGACGGCGTAGGCGACGTGTGCGACGCGGACGCGGACGGGGATGGGATTCCGGAGAACGCGGACGGTGCGGGTGAGCCGGGTGACAATCCGTGTACAGGCGGCAACACGGTGGATTGCGACGACAACTGTGCGGGGCTGTTCAACGCTTCGCAGGTCGATGCAGACGGGGACGGCGTGGGGAACGCCTGTGATGCGTGTCCGCAGGATGCAGCGGATGACGTTGACGGCGACGGGATCTGTGCGGGGAACAATCCGTGTAGCGGCGGAGAGACAGCGAACTGCACGGACAACTGCCCGAATGACGCCAACGCGAACCAGGCGGATACCGACGGGGACGGGATCGGAGATGCCTGCGATTTAGACTAATCGTCGGGAAACCAACAGACGATTTCTCTTTGAACCTTCAAGTCACGAAGCCACCACGAAGGAAAGTGTCGGGCCGACGGTCCCGGTTTTCGAAATCTCTTTCCATGGAACGCTCGAACCCGTGTTCCGCATTCGGGGCCTTGGACGGACATCCGTGGAGGTCCTGTTCGCAATCCGTGCAGGGCAATCCTTCGGTACGGGTAGGGATTTGTGGGTGAGTCGAATTGTTTGCAGGAGTGCGAGGCATCCGCCGAATTGGAGCGATTAAGAGTCTTGTCGCGAGAGCGTTGGAGAACGAATCGGGCTTCTGTCGCGAAATCAAGTATGATTCGGTTGCGTTGTTCGACAATCGGCATCGACTGTAGGCGCTGATGAAGATCCCGGTAAGAAGCAGAATAGC
>JACZRQ010000104.1 GCA_022574655.1 Chloroflexota bacterium | reverse complement strand
GAACCCGAACGCTACCACCCGCCAGGCGCCGAACCAGCGCGCGAGGGGCGGGGCGAACGCCAGGCCCAGCCCTGCTCCTATCGCCGCCGGAGCCGCCACGAAGACAGTGTTCTCGGGCGCAATCTTCAGCACGTCGTCCGTGTACTTCGGGAGCAGAATGATTAGCATCTTACCCATCGTGCCCGCTAGCACCAGGTAGAGGATCGCCAGATAGGCCTGTCGCACCGTTCGTAGGATGCGAAACCCCTCCCGCATCGCCTCGATGAACGGCATCGATCGACGCCCTTCTTCCGGTTTCGACGATCCGTACCCGCTTGTCATCCATCCGATCACGTAGCCGGCCGATAGGAAGAAGATCGTGCAGATGATCAAAATCGGTACCGGCCCTCCAAACACTTTCCACAGGAGGGGCGCCAGGATCGCTGCGCCGATTATCTGGCCCATGATCAAGGTCAGCACCATCAGCGAATTGGCGGCCGGGAGTTGCTTCTTTTTCACGACGGCGGGCACGGTCGCTGCCTCCGCCGGTGTGAACACCTGGCCGACCGAGCTCGCCGCGAACACCAGAAGATAGATGTACAACAGGTCGTTGTGATACACGATCAGCACACCGGCCACGGCCGCTCGCAGGAGGTACCCTATCGTCAGGCTCAGCCTTAGCGGCAGCATGTCCGCCAGCGCACCACCTGGAATGCCGAAGAGGATGGATGGCAGCGTCATCGCCACGACGAGGAACGTGCTCTGCACGCTCGATCCGCTGTCCTGGACCACGAGGATCAGCAGGCCGTAGATCATCGCGTTCCAGGCGGCCTGCCCGAGGATTCGAGATTCGAGCAAGCGCCGAAACCGCGGGTTCTTGAGGAGGCCTATGTCTTGCGCTTCAATCGCCATTTCGCAACGTATGCAGTCACATCGATCTAGAGGGGTGAACGAATCACCAGCCTCAACACGTCACTCTAACGTCCGTCCGCCGTTCGGGTAAACGGCGAACCGTTGGCGAACGTGGCACGTTATATCTATTTGGGAGAGAGTTGCATGCTGACTTCGACTGATAGAATCGTACGTGGTCCATGCTAATGCGACGCTTTTTTCTCGCTCTTGTCCCTCTCGCCCTTTTCGCCGCCGCCTGTGGCGACGCCGGCGACTCCGCCCTGTCTGACCGGCCTACCGAGGTACCGAAGAACGCCGAGGAAGCCGCCGAACGTTTTCTTACCCTCTGGCAGGATCAGCGCTACGACGACATGTACGATCTCTTGTCCGACGAGTCGCGGCTCAATACTGACCGAGACACGTTCGTCTCTCGCTACGAAGCGATAGCCGACGAGGCTACGATGACGGGCCTGGATTACAGCATTCTGCCTCGAGTCCGGTCTGACATGGAAGAGCTTCGCTACACGATCACGATCCACACCACCTTTTTCGGCGACATCACCGAGACAAACGCTATTCCGCTTGTCCAGGAGGAAACACTCGACGCGGACGGCGGGTCCGAAGGTTCGCAGTGGCGGATCCATTGGTCCCCCTCGCTCATCTTTAGTGCGCTCGACGCTCGCTCGCTCGTCCACTTCTTCACACGTGTGCCCAGTCGTGGTGCCATATACGACCGGAACGGAAACGAACTCGCGGTCGATGGTCAGCTTGCCGTCGTCGGCGTTGTCCCCGACCTCATCAACGAGACCGAGTCCGTGGTCAGCGCTCTCTCAGACTTGCTCGAACTCACCGCCGAGCAAGTCCGGGCCGAGGTGGCGGCTGACGTACCGTCTTACTACTTCATCCCGATCGCCACGCTCCCCTTCGGCACGGCCGACGCGGAGATCGAGAAGTTCCGGGCGCTTGTCGATCTCGGAGTCATCGTTCGCGAAGAGACTCAGCGCGTATATCCCCACGGCTCACTGGCCGCTCACGTCCTCGGTTATATGGCGGAAGTGACGCCCGAACAGCTGGAGGACCTCGCCGGTGAAGGCTTCGTCGCGGGCGATAAGATAGGCGCCTTCGGTCTTGAGGCCCAGTTGGATGACCTCCTCGGCGGCGAGCGTGGCGGTCTTCTTGCCACGGTGACGCCGGAGGGCACGATTTCGGCGGAAATCGCACAGAAGGCCGCGGTCGCTGGTAAGGACGTCTACCTCTGCATGGATCTGGCAGTACAGAAGAAGGCGGAGGAGCAGCTAGGTGAGAGAGTTGGCTCCATCGTCGTGCTCGACCCGCGTGACAACTGTCTGCTGGCCATGGCGTCGTTCCCGCGCTTCGATCCCAACGCCTTCTACAGAGGCCTGACTCAGGCCGAGGCGGACAGCCTGTTCAACGATGAAGACCAGCCTTTCCTCCACCGGCCTCTTCTCGCTGAGTACCCCCCGGGGTCGACGTTCAAGGTCGTGACGCTGGCTGCCGGACTCGAGCGGGGCGGAGTCAGTACCAGCGACACGTTTCATTGCCGGCCTGTATGGGACGAGCTGGGTGAGGAGTTCAAGCAGCTCAACTGGCAGAGCATCGATCGTGGCTTCCTAACTCCCTCCGAAGGTTTGATGGCCTCCTGCAACCCCGTGTTCTTCGATCTTGCGAAGATCCTCGACGAGACGGACGAGGACATCCTGCCAGAAATGGCCCGCGCCTTCGGCTTCGGCTCGATCACCGGCGTCGGTCTCGAGGAGGCAGAGGGCCTCGTCCCGGACGCTGAATGGAAGGGCGAGAACATCGGCGACTTCTGGTACACGGGTGACGCCGTGAACATGAGCATCGGCCAGGGGTTCATGCTCTCTACCCCCATTCAGATCGTAAACATGTACTCCGCGATCGCCAGCACCGGTGTTCTCCGTCAGCCGCTACTGATCAAAGCAGTTGGTGAGTCCGGTCTGGCGGCGGTGGAGGAACGAGAAGCGGAGGTAATCGCCCCGCTCCCCGTGTCACAGTCCACGTTAGACGCGATTCGGCTTGGACTGACCTGGGTCACGCAGAGCACGGGCGGCACGTCCTACCAAGCGTGGCTCGGTTCCACGGTCGACGCGGCGGGAAAGTCGGGCACCGCCGAAGACACCGCCTTCGGGGCTGACCACGTCTTCTTCGTCGCCTACGCCAATCGCGCCGACCCGTCGATCATCGCCCTCGCTGCGCTGGAGGAAGGGGTTTCCGGGTCCGCCGAAGCCGCACCGATGGTACGCGCCATACTAGAGTCGTACATCGCCAGCGAAGCCGTCTCCAGCGCGCCCTGAGTGGCGCTCGCTGCTTCCGTCACTGATCGGCTGCTAGAATGACCCTAACGTGCGCAAAAACGAGTTCGAGAGCGTCATCCAAGAGGCCCTGGAACAACTTCCCGACCAGTTCAAGCGTGCGCTGAACAACATCTCCATCGTCGTCCGCTGGCGGCCGACTGGCGACGAGTTAGATCGCGCCGAAATCGGCGACCACGGCGATCTCTTCGGCCTCTACGTTGGAGTACCTCTGACGGAACGCGGCGAAGGGTACAATCTCGTCGTCCCGGACACCATCTATATCTACCAGAGGGCGCACGAACATCATTGCCGGACCGAGAAACAACTGGTGGCTCAGGCGCGCAAGACTCTCCTGCACGAGGTTGGGCACTATCTCGGGATCGACGAGGATCGTCTGCACGAGCTAGGCATGGGCTAAAGGAGGCTCCGATGTCCGACACCGACACACAGCCGACGACGGAATCTGTACCGCCGCCACCTGCGAACGGCGGCAACACGTTCCTTAACTTCGTACAGCAGCCACGGATCGTTCTCATCATGCTTGTCGCTTGGTCGATTCTCACAGTGATCACTGAAGCGGCCAACCAAAACGGCGTGTTCATGGACATAAAGGTAGACGAGATCGATGGCGCACTTGGCGGCCTCGGCCTCGCCTGGCAAGGCATTCCACTGGCGGTACTCTACGCGGACAGCGCGCGCGACCCATCGCGGCATCGCCGCATCTTCTGGCTAGCGCTCGTACACATGGGCGCCGCGATCATCGCGAACGGCTATCACCTAGGCAAAGGCGACTTCAGCATCGAGAGCATCATCTTGCCTGTGGCCATCGCCGGCACGCTCTTCGTACTCTCGTTCCTACAGATATTCCAGCCTCGTGAGTCCGGCTCGCCGACGGTAGCCTCCACCGGCTCCGCCTAGCTGCGGCGCCGCCAACGAGCTACGGCTCGTCGCACTGCCAGCGCCAGCGTCTCTGACGGTCGCGCCATAGCCTCTTCCATGGTCGCTAACTCGCCAACGACCGGCTCGATGGCGTTGACGTCAGATGACAGCGCCTCCCAGCCGTCACCAAGGGATCCTGGTATGACCAGCACCGGCACGCTACTTTCGTTCGCCAGTTCCACTACTCCCGACACCGTCTTGCCGAATCCGGTCTGACCGTCGAGGCGGCCTTCCCCAGTCAGCACAAGGTCGGCTCCTTCGATGCGCTCCCGAAGACCGACGATCTCCGCGACCACGTCGAACCCCGACCGTATCTCGGCGCCCGCGAAGGCGATCAGACCCGCGCCAAGGCCGCCCGCGGCTCCTGCACCGGGTGCTTCGATCACTCGTATACCGAGATCGTGCTCCACGATCGTAGCGTAGTGTTCGAGCGCAGCGTCCAGCTCAGCCGCCTGCCCTGGCGATGCGCCCTTCTGCTTGCCGTATACGAGGGATGAGCCGTTAGGACCGCATAGGGGGTTACGTACGTCCGTCGCGGCGATAACTTCGACCTCTGAGAGACGCCGATCCAGTCCGCTCACTTCAATCCGGTTGAGCCGAGCGAGCGACCCGCCTCCCGGCGGTAGCATACCGCCAGCTCCGTCAAGGAACCGCGCCCCGAGCGCCGCCGCCATTCCAGCGCCTCCGTCGTTTGTCGCACTCCCTCCGAGCCCTACAACGATCCGCCGGCAACTATGCCCCAGCGCCTCGAGGATCAACTGACCGACGCCGTAGGTCGTCGCGGACGACGGATCGCGCTCGTTCTCGGACACTCGCCACAGGCCCGCCGCCGCGGCCATCTCGATGACGGACGACCCATCGGCAAGCAAGCCCCATTCCGCGTTTACGTTGCGGCCCAGAGGATCACGGACCGTCGTGGTCTGCGCGCGTCCATCCTTCGCGGTCAGAACGACTTCCAGTAGCCCCGGCCCGCCGTCCGAAAGCGGGACTTCGACGATGTCCGCGCCCGCCAAAGCCTTAGCGGCACCTTCCGCCATAGCCCGCACGGCTTCACGCGCGGTTAGCGTGCCTTTGAACTCTTGCGGAGCGATTACGATGCGCACTGTGGTCACGAAAGTGGATGTCTGGCCGGGAAAAACGCGGCTCGTATGGTAGCACAGACATACGCTACCGAAGGTTGGGACGTACGGCGATCACAGTGACGGAAGTTGTTTCACAGCGTAAGAGTGCCATCGCGCGTTGACAAATAGAACAGGCGTGCTATTCTAGTACAAACGTTCTAGTTCTGGCTGGAGGCAAGCCATGGCCACCACAACTGCACCCACACAACTCCGATTCCAGCTCTACCGTCAGCCCCGGTGTCCTGACTGTGGCGGTCCGATCGTCCGGGCGGAGGGTTGCGCGAGCTGCCCCGTCTGCGGACACTCACGCTGCGCCTAGAGCCGCTAGTCCACTATTCGCGGATAGACTCCCCAGCTTTGTGGCGGCTATCATGACCTGTGATGCCGAAAAATCCCACGGTAGCCGTCCTCACACTTGGCTGTAAGCTTAACCAGTCCGATTCCGAAACGATCGCGCGCCGCCTGATCGGTGCCGGAGTACGCGTAGTCGACCGTCCTCAGCGCGGTGCGGATGCTTTCGTCATCAACACCTGCTCCGTGACTCACGTCGCGGATCGCAAGGCGCGTCACCTCGTCAGGTTGGCGCGCCGCCTTTCCCCGGACGCCGAGATCATTCTCACAGGCTGCTACGCGGAGACTGCACCCGAGGGTATCGCCCAGACCATCGGCGCTGATGCGGTGGTCGCCAACGACGGAAAGGCATCAATCCCCGACAGGCTTTTGGCGCGTCTTAGCGAACGTGGCGATCCCGCTGCCGGCTGCGCCAGCCATCTTCGGGAGGGGCTGCGCACGCGGGCATTCGTCAAGATTCAGGAAGGCTGCAACGAACTCTGCTCCTTCTGCATAGTTCCTTATACCCGAGGCCGTGAGGTTAGCGTCCCAATCGAGACCGTCGTTCGCGAGGTTCAGTCGCGCGAAGCCGAAGGCGTGCTTGAGGTCGTCCTCACGGGTACCCAGCTCGGCAACTACGGACGAGACCTCGGTTGGAGCGAACAGGGACCGCGTCTCCTCCTGCAAGCGCTGCTCGAACAGACATCCGTGCCGCGAATCAGGATGTCGTCAGTACAGGCGCAGGACATATCGGAGGAGTTGCTGTCACTCTGGCGGGATTCTCGCCTCTGCCCGCACTTCCACCTCCCCCTCCAGAGCGGATCAGACCCCGTACTCGAACGCATGCGCCGTCGCTATACGTCCGACGAATACCGGCGGGCGGTGGACACCATCCGAGCGCACGTTCTGGATGTGGCGATCACCACGGACGTCATCGCAGGCTTCCCCGGGGAGACTGACGAGGATTTCGAGCGCACATACTCCCTTTGCCGGGATATCGGATTCGCGGCCATGCACTCGTTCCCGTATTCCCGCCGGCCTCATACAGGGGCCGAGCGAATGGATCGGCAGTTGCCGGTGGAGGTGCGGCGCCAGCGCATGGAGCGCCTCCTCGATCTTGGGCGTGCTGCTGCTGCGACGTTCCGTCAGAGCTTTATCGGAAGGACAATGGACGTGCTCTGGGAGGAGAAGACCGCCGGTTTCTGGCATGGGCTGACCGGCAACTACATGCGTGTGCAAACCGCTAACGAAGAAGACATCGCCAATAGATTGACCCCGACGAGACTAACCTCACTTGACGATGACAACGTTATTGGAAAAGTAGACACAGCCGTTGTAGCCGGGATGTAGCTCATGAACGAAACCAATCGATCGATCATTGTCCTCGTCGCCGGTCTCTGGATCATGCTGATGGCGATCCTCATCTTCATGACGTGGAGTGCCAACACCGACGTAATCAACGGTCTCTTCGACGCGGTCGAGTATTTCGAAGACCACAACGATGACGCTGGGCGTCTCATCGTCACGTTAGGTGCGTTGATCCTTGCCGTGCTTGCGACGCTTGTGATCATCCTCGAGCTAGCTCCCGAAGACGAAGAGAAGGAGCTGAAGATTCGGCAGGCAGGCGCAACTACGATCGTTCCCGCCCAAGCCCTTCGCGCCAGGCTCGAAGAAGCTCTAACGGCGTTGCCTGACGTAACCGCAGCCCGGGCTCGTGTCAGCAGCAAGGACGATGGTGTTGCCGCAACGCTTGACGTCACCGTGACTCCGACCGCGAACCTCGGGCACGTCACCCAAGAATCGACACGCGTCGTCGTTGATGCGATCCAGCAGGACCTCGGCCTTCCGGTGAAGGGCGTACCCACAGTTCGGATTTCGTTCGGCGGCCCCAAGGTTCAGCCGGTCGCTTCCTCAGCGACACAGCCCCCGCCGTCTCCAACGCCGTCGCCGCAGACGCCCACACCGCCGCCCGTACCGACGAGCACGCCCGAGCCGAGCGACTGGCTTCCCGGCACACCGGACGTACGACGGCCGGGTGACCCGCTTCCGGCGAGTGAGCCGTCTAGGGAAGAACCTCAGTCGCAAGACGCCTCGGAATCGACTAGCGATAGCAGCGAATCGGGCGACCGCCCGCAGCCCTAGGACTCGCCGATGCCCGCACAGCCTGCCGATGAGATCAGGCTCGCCGTCGAGAGCGTCCTCTTCGTCGCTGATGGCCCTGTCGATCTGGCGACTCTCGCTCGCGTGGCGGCAGTTTCTGCTGACGATATCGCCACAGCGCTCGATTCCATCGTCGGAGACTATCGCGGCCGCGGTCTGCGAATCCAGAGGACCGCAACTGCGGCGCAGCTTGTGACCGCTCCTGAATCGACGCAGTACGTTGAACGATTCTTGGGCGTGGACGAAAACGAGACGATCTCACAGTCCGCCCTTGAAACCCTCGCGATCGTCGCCTATAAACAGCCTGTGACGCGGCCTCAGATCGAGTTGATTCGCGGCGTCAACTGCGATCGATCGGTCGCGGTTTTGCGAGCGCGCAGCCTTATCTCAGAAGTCGGTCGCGCCCAAACCCCTGGCAGACCGTACATGTACGGGACCACGTTTCGTTTTCTAGAGCATTTCGGCCTTGAGCGACCAGAGGATCTGCCACCGCTACCGGAGCTGGATGCTGCGTTCGAGGCGCGCGAAGCCGAACAAGAATTCGAAGGCGAAGAGGAGTGACCGATGGCAATGACCGTTGGCGCCTGTCGAATAACGCTACGGTTGCCTGAGAATCAGTCGCTCAAAGGTAAGCGGAAGGTAATCAAGTCGCTCATCGCGCGGCTGCACAACAAGTTCAACGTTGCGGTGGCTGAAGTAGGCAGCCACGATTCGTGGCAGACCGCCGTCATCGGCGTGTCCTGCGTATCCAACGGAGAGCCGCACGCTAGCCAGGTTCTTTCCAGCGTCATGGACTTCGTTCGCCGCGAGCGGCTCGACGCCGAGTTAGTTGATTATCAGACGGAGATACTGCACGGCGTTGCGGAATGAGCCATTCGGCCCGCAACTCTGTCGGTTTAATTATTCTTTCATCCGTTTACTTATTGTGGTAGTTTGACAGTCGAATACTCTAAACTAGGACAGCCTGTTGTCGCTCTAGTGCAAAAGGAGGCACCCCCCATGCGTTTAGGATTTCGCTCCCGCATTTTCCCGTTCTTACTTGTTGTCCTTGTCGGTGCAGCGCTCGCCTTTGTGGCTTGCGGCGACGATGACGATGACGAGACTCCGTCAGATGGCGATACGGGAGCGCCAACGGAAGCCCCGGACATCGGCACCGTCGATGTGCTCGGTATCTGGGGTGA